>DATEJJ010000780.1:0-6384 GCA_035278125.1 Rugosimonospora sp. | reverse complement strand
CGGGATCACCGCGCTCGCCGTGCTCGCGGTGCTGGCCAGCGGCGTCGCCGGCAGCGCCGCGGTGGTGTACGGCTGGCCCCGCCGGCTGGTCGGGCCGGGCGCGGTGTTCACCGAGAGCCGGCTGGCGCTGCAGTTCAACCGGCGGCCGGAGTGGCGGGCCAGCTTCCAGCTGGCCGCCGCCGCGGTACGGGCCTCCGGGGCACACCGCATCGGCCTGGTACAGGACGGCAACAGCTGGGAGTACCCGTGGTGGGTGCTGCTGCGCGGCGACACCATCGTCACGCTGCAGACGCTGGTACCGGACAAGCTGCCCGCGGCCAAGGCCACCAGCGTGGACGCGATCGTGTGCGACGCGCCCGTGGCCACCTGCCGGTACTACACGCCGCGCGGCTGGCAGCTGCACCTGGGCCCGTACAGCATCGGGTACGCGCTGCCACCCGGCCGCGACCCGGTACGGGCTACCCGGACCGGCAGCTGACCCGGGCCACCCGCGCAGGCCGTACGCTGCGGGTCATGGATCTGGGTACGGGGACCCTGGCGGCCGGACGGGCGGGCCGGGTCGAGCTGCGGGTGACCGCGGCGGACACGGCCGAGGCGCTCGGCTCCGGCGACGTCCCGGTGCTGGGTACGCCCCGCGTGCTCGCGCTGGCCGAGGAGGCCACCGTGGCGGCCACCGCCGGTACCCTGCCGGACGGGGCGACCACCGTCGGTACCCGGGTCGAGCTGGCGCACCTGATCGCCACGCCGGTCGGCGCGACCGTGGTCGCCGAGGCGGTACTGTCCACAGTGGATGGCCGGCGGCTGGAGTTCGCGGTGACCGTGCACCACGGGGCCACCGTCGTGGCGCGCGGGCGGGTCGAGCGTGCCGTGGTGGACCGGTCCCGCTTCCTGGCCCGGGTGGGTACCCGGTGACCGGCTTCACCGAGGTCGCCGACCGGGTCTACGTGCTGCGCCACCCGGTCCTCGACGTGAACGCCACGCTGGTGCTCGGCGGCACCCACGCGCTGCTGGTGGACACGCTGTCCACCGACGCGCAGGCGGGCGAGCTGGCCGGGTCGGTACGCCGGCTCACCGGGTACCCGCTGATCCTGGTCAACACCCACCACCACTACGACCACTGCTTCGGCAACGCGGGGCTGGCTGGCGCGGGTACCCCCATCTGGGCCCACGAGACGGCGGCCGCGCGGCTGCGCGAGCACGGCGCGCGCTACCAGCGGGCCGCCTACGAGGAGTGGGTGGCGCGCGATCCCGGCTTCGCCGCGGCGCTGGCCGAGGTCCGGCTCGCCCCGCCCGACCACCCGGTGCGCCACGTGTCCACAGTGGACATCGGCGGCCGGGTGGTGGAGCTGCGCCACGAGGGGCGCGGGCACACCGACGGCGACCTGGTGGTGCGGGTACCCGACGCGGACGTCCTGGTCGCCGGCGACCTGGTCGAGGAGAGCGGCCCGCCCGACTTCACCGAGGCGTTCCCGCTGGAGTGGCCGGACACGCTGGCCGCCCTGCTGACCCGGCTGACCCCGGAGACGGTGGTGGTGCCGGGGCACGGCGCGCCGGTGGACCGCGCGTTCGTGCAGGCGCAGCACGCGGACCTCAGCGCGCTGGACTGGCTGATCCGGGACGGCTACGCGGACCGCGCGGACGAGGCGAAGCTGGCCGCCCGCGCCCCCTTCGGCCTGGCCGCCTCGCTCCCCGCCGTCCGCCGCGGCTACGCCGCCCTCACCGGCGACGCCTAGGCCGGGCACGGCGGGACAGCGCAGGGCGGTCAGCTCGGTTGGCGCGTGGTGCCGGGCTTGGTGAGCAGGGCGGACTGGGCGCGGGTGATGCCGGGGTCGAGCGTGCCGGCCACGAAGATCGCGTGCCAGACGCAGAACACCAGCACCGTCCAGATCTTGCGCGAGTGGTCGTGGTCGCCGCGCCGGTGCGCCTCCAGCAACTCGCGGGCGTACCGCAGGTCGAGCAGGTGATCGGCGCCCGAGGTGCTGAGGATCATGCGGGCCCACTCGTACATCTCGGTGCGCAGCCACACCCGCGTCGGCGTGGGGAAGCCGAGCTTCGGGCGGTTCACGATCTCCGGCGGCACCACCCCGCGCAGCGCCTGGCGCAGCGCGTACTTGGTGTCCGTGCTGCGCGGCGGCAGCTTCAGCGCCACCGGTACCGTCGCGGCCACCGCGAAGACCTCCCGGTCCAGGAAAGGCACCCGCAACTCCAGCGAGTGCGCCATGGACATCCGGTCCGCCTTGACCAGGATGTCCCCGCGCAGCCAGGTGTAGAGGTCGACGTACTGCATGGTGGTCACCGGGTCGAGCCCGGCCGCGTGCGCCTCGGCGTAGACCGGCGCGGTCACGTCGGTGTAGCGCACCCGCTCGTCGTAGTCGCGCAGCAGCAGGCGCTTCTCATCCTCGGTGAACATCCGGGCGTTGCCGTAGTACCGCTCCTCGATCGGGGTGGTGCCGCGCTCCAGGAAGCTGCGGCCCTTGACCCCCTCCGGGATCAGCTTCGCGGCGCCGCGCAACACCCCCTTGGCCGGCGCGGGCAGCCGGGTCAGCGGCGCCAATGACAGCGGCTCCCGGTAGATGGTGTACCCGCCGAAGAACTCGTCCGCGCCCTCGCCGGACAGCACCACCGTCACGTACTCCGCCGCCTTCTTCGCCACGAAGTACAGCGGCACCAGGGCCGGGTCGGCGACCGGGTCGTCGAGGTGCCAGACGATGCGGGGCAGGGCCTCCATCATGTCCTGCGGCCCGATCTTGATGGGGATCGTGGTCACGCCCAGCGCCCGGGCGGACTCCTGGGCCACGTCGATCTCGGAGTACCCGGGCACGTCGAACCCGACGGTGAAGGTGAGGATGTCCGGGTTCACCTCGCGGGCCAGCGCCACCACCGAGGTGGAGTCGATGCCGCTGGACAGGAACGCGCCGACCGGTACGTCCGAGCGCATGTGTATCCGTACGCTCTCGCGCAGCGTCTCCTGGATCCGCCGGTACAGCGCCTCCGGGCGCTCCGGCGGTACCGGCTGGAACCGGGGCTGGTGGTACCGGCGGGTGCGCAGCTCGCCGCCGGGCTCGTAAGTGAAGCACTCGCCCGAGCCGACCCGACCGATGCCCTGGTGCAGGGTGCCGGGCTCGGGCACGTACTGGAGGGTCAGGTAGTGCGAGAGGCTGGCCCGGTCCACGCCCCGGTCCCCGGCACCGGCGGCCGGGGCGAACGGCAGCAGCGCCTTCTTCTCGCTGGCCAGGTACAGCCCGTCCGGCGTGACCAGGTGGAACAGCGGCTTGATCCCGAACGGGTCGCGCGCTCCGAAGATCCGTTGCTGCTGCGTGTCCACGATGGCGAAGGCGAACATGCCGCGCAGCCGGTCGACCACGGACTCGCCCCAGTGGTGGTACCCGGCGACGATCACCTCGCCGTCGCCCTGGGTGTCGAAGCGCGCACCGCACTCCCGGATCAGCTGCGCCCGCAGTTCCAGATAGTTGTAGATTTCGCCGTTGAAGGTCAGCAGGTAACGACCGTCGGCGTAGCTCAGTGGCTCGCGCGAGCCGGCGACATCGATGATCGCCAACCGTTTGTGTGCGACGACCGCGCTGTGGCCTACCAGTTCGACGCCGGTGTCGTCGGGCCCGCGGTGGTGGAGGGACTCCAACGCGGCCGCGATCGCATCCCGGCGAAGGTACGCGAAGTCGCTAATTCCGATAAAAGTCAGTAGACCGCACACGCCTCATCCTTGCATGGAGCCGGACTCTCGTCAGGGTAGGTTCAGCACATGGGCGAACAGCGCAGCGCCACGGAGCCTACCGGGACGGAAAGCCACGATCCGGACTACCCCGAAAAGTTGCTGGAGTTCATGCGAACCGGGTGGCGGGCCGCGAGTCTGGACACCACCGCCCGTCCCGAGGCCGCCCGTTACGCGCGGCGCCGCGCGGCACTGTCCGCCGCGTTCCCGGACGACACGCTGGTGATCCCGACCGGGCCGGAGCTGGTACGCGCGAACGACATGTACCACCCGTTCCGCCCGGGCAGCGACTTCGCGTACCTGACCGGTGACCACGACCCGGACGGGGTGCTGGTACTGGCCCCCGGCGAAGAACCGGTGCTGTACGCCCGCCCGCGCTCGCCCCGCGACACCGACGAGTTCTTCCGCGACCGCAGGCACGGCGAACTCTGGATCGGCCGCCGGCACACGCTCGACGAGAAGGCCGCGGAGCTGGGCGTACCAGCCGCCGACCTGGCCGGACTGGCGGACCGGCTGGACCTGTGCGCGCCCGGACGCACCCGGGTGCTGCGCGGGTACGACGCGGGCGTCGATGCGGCGGTACGCGGGCAGGCCGAGCGCGACACCGAGCTGGCCCGGCACCTGTCCGAGGCGCGGCTGGTGAAGGACGCGTGGGAGATCGCCCAGCTGCTCGACGCGATCGAGGCGACGACCCGGGGCTTCGAGGACGCGGCCCGGGTGCTGCCCGCCGACCGGCCGGTCAGCGAGCGGCTCATCGATGGCGTGTTCGGGCTGCGCGCGCGGCACGACGGCAACGGCCTCGGGTACAGCTCGATCGTGGGTGCGGGGGCCCATGCCGCGATCCTGCACTGGATGCGCAACGACGGGCACACCCGGCCCGGCGGCCTGCTGCTCATGGACATGGGCGTGGAGGCGCGGACGCTCTACACCGCCGACATCACCCGGACCGTCCCGGTCAGCGGCCGGTTCAGCCCGCTGCAGCGGCAGATCTACGACCTGGTGCACACGTCGCAGCAGGCCGGCATCGACGCGATCAAGCCGGGCGTGGCCTTCGACGACGTACACCAGGCGTGCATGCGGGTACTCGCCGCCGGGCTGCACGACCTCGGGCTGCTGCCGGTCAGCGTGGACGAGGCGATGGACAAGCAGTCGATGCTGTACCGGCGCTGGTCGCTGCACGGGTTCGGGCACATGCTCGGGCTGGACGTGCACGACTGCGCCCAGGCGGCACCGGACAGGTACCGCGAGGGCCACCTGGGCGAGGGGTACGTGCTGACCGTCGAGCCGGGCCTGTACTTCCAGCCCGAGGACGAGCTGGTACCCGAGGAGCTGCGCGGCATCGGCGTACGCATCGAGGACGACGTGCTGGTCACCGCGGACGGCGCGCGGGTGCTCTCGCAGGGGCTGCCCCGCTCCGCCGAGGACGTGGAGGCGTGGCTCGCCGCGCAGCGCGCCGCCGGTCCCCGCCTGCCCGGCTGAGCCACCCGGCCGGCCGGGGTCGGATCGGCGACAGACAGCGGATTGCGCCGCAGGCTGCGGTCACGATCATTGCTGTCCCCGACCCCGGAAGGTGTGGACATGAGTTCTGGAACGATCGCCGCGATCGGCGGTACGGGCTGCGCCTGCCTGCTGGTCGTGGTCGTACTCGGCTGGGGCCTGCTGGCGTACAACCGGCTGGTCCGCCAGCGCAACCAGGTGGACGCGTCCTGGGCGCAGATCGACGTGCAGCTCAAGCGCCGGTACGACCTGATCCCGAACCTGGTGGAGACGGTCAAGGGGTACGCCGCCCACGAGCGGGGCACGCTGGACGCGGTGGTCCAGGCGCGGAACGGCGCGGTGGCCGCCGCCGGCCAGGGCCCGGCCGGGCGCGCGGACGCGGAGAACGTGCTCAGCCAGACGCTCGGCCGGCTGTTCGCGCTCGCCGAGGCGTACCCGAACCTGAAGGCCAACGAGAACTTCGCGGCGCTGCAGGGCGAGCTGGCCGGTACCGAAGACAAGATCGCGTACGCCCGGCAGTTCTACAACGCGTCGGTGCAGACGTACAACACCAGTACCCAGACCATCCCCACGAACATCGTCGCCGGGCTGGGTGGTTTCCGGGCCCGCGACCTGTTCCAGACCGCCGGCGACGAGCGCGGCCCGGTACAGGTCAGGTTCTAGGCGCCGGCCGTGGCGCAGCACCTGCTCGGCGCCGCCATCGGAGTGGCCGCGGTGGGCGCCTGGTTCCTCGTCTACGGGCTGTGCCTGCTGGCCACCCGACCGGCCCGGCCCCAGCCGATGCCGCCCACCCAGGATCTGGGCGCCAACCCGGAGCCGCCGGCCGTGGTGTGCCTGCTGGCCAACCACTGGCAGGTGACCGAGGACGCGGCCGAGGCGACCCTGCTCGACCTGGGTGCCCGCAGGTTCCTGGAGTTCCGCCAGCCAGGCGCCGACCCGACCCAGACCACGGTGCACGTCCGCGTCGCCGACCCGGCCGGGCTGTGCGCGTACGAGCGCCGGGTCTTCGACCGGGTGGCCGGCCTCGCCGTTGGCGGCGTGGTACCGCTGACCGCGCTGACCTTCCGCGACCAGGCGCGCGCCGCCGGCTTCGCCAAGCGGCTGCGCGCCGAGGTCATCGCGGACGCCCGCCAGCGGGGCCTGTCCCGCCGCCGGCT
>DATEJJ010000779.1:0-5970 GCA_035278125.1 Rugosimonospora sp. | reverse complement strand
CGGGCTCGGCCGGCCCGCCGGCGCCCCGGATGCGGCCACGCATCACCATGCCGGCGAAGGCACCTACCACGACCACCGCGCCGAGCAGCCACGGAAGGTTACCGACGATGAGGTTGTCGGTGCCGACCAGCGTGCGGAAATGCACCGCGGTCAGGACGAAGGCGATCACCAGTCCCAGCCCGCCCACCGCCGGGGCGGCGACGGTACGCAGGTAGTCGCCCTCGCGGCGGCGTACGAAAAAGACCACGATCGCCAGGGCCGCGAACGCCTGCAGCAGCACCACGCCCAGGGTGGCCAGGCCGATCATGCTGGTCGCCAGGGTGAGGTACGGGTCGAGCCCGGCCACCGCGAACGCCGAAACCACCACCGTGCTGATGAGCGTGACGGTCATGCTGGCGATGTGCGGTGACAGGTGGCGGGTGTGGTACCGGCCGAGCGCGGCGGGTAGCACCCGGTCGCGCCCGAGCGCGAACATGTACCGGCTCGCCGCGCTGTGGATGGCCAGCATCGAGGCGAGCAGGCCGGTGCACATCAGCACGCCGATCGCGTCGGACAGCATGGGGCCGGCGTTGTCCTGGGCCACCTGGAACAGCAGCATGCCCAACTGGGTGGACGCCTGTTGGCGGGCGTTGGCCACGCCCAGCGCACCCACGATGAGCCAGGAGGTGAGCAGGAAGAACACACCCAACACCGCGACCGCGATGTAGGTGGCGCGGGATACGCTGCGCCGCGGATCCACCGTCTCCTCGCCGTAGAGCGCGCCGGACTCGAAGCCGACGAAGCTGGTGAGCGCGAAGACCAGACCGACACCCACCGAGCCGGCCATCACCTCGTGCGGGCTGAGCGAGGCGAGCGGCAGGGCGGCGGCGCCCCGGTGCAGCACGATGCCGCCGTTCAGCAGGAACAGCGCGCTGAACTCGATCACCATGAGCACGGTGATGATGCGGGCGGACAGCGTTACCGATCGGTAGCCGAGAATGCCGACCACGAACAGGGCGAACGCGCTCGGTACCTCCCACGGCACCTCGGTGCCGACCGTGTGCATGACGACGTGCACGAAGTAGCCGAAGGCGCCCGCGTACCCGAGCGTCAGGACCGTGTAGGACAGGACCGCGAGGTAGGCGACGCCGGCCGCGGGTACCCGCCCGAGTCCACACTCGACATACGTGTAGAAGGCACCGGTGCTGACCACCCGGCGGTTCATCGCGGCGTACCCGACCGCGAAACACAACAGCACAATGGTACTGACGAGAAACATCGCGGGCAGGCCGACGCCGTTGCCGTACACCAGCGCCAGCGGCATGTTACCCACCACTCCGGCCAGCGGCGCCGCGGCGCCGATCAGCAGGAACACCACGCGCCGGGTGGTCAGCGCGTTGCCCGGTAGCTGCCTGGCCGTATCCATGGGCTCCCCAACACGACGAAGCTGAACGGAAGCTGAACGCGTTGATGCTAGCCGACCTCACGATCGGTGCTCGGGCGGGAACGTGCCAACCCGATGACCATTCGTGGGCGTCGAACCGGCGACTGTGGGTGGTCCTTCCGGACGCGCGATGATCCTCCGTTCGGCCATCGAATCCCCGGCTCCCCGTTCGTCGTCTGGATGGAAGCGCACCGACGCGTGATCCGGGAACGACTGGAGGAGTCGAGATGAGCAAGTATCTGTACCTGTACCGCGGTCCGGCGACGCCGATGGACCAGTTCACGCCCGATCAGTCGGCCGAGCAGATGCAGGCGTGGGGCCAGTGGATGGGCCGGGTCGGCGCGGCGCTGGTGGATGGCGGCGCGCCGTTCGGCGAGCGGTCCGCGCTGGCCGACGACGGGACCAGTCCCGCGCCCGGCGACCTCAACGGCTACACGATTGTCGAGGCGGAGAGCCTGGCCGCGGCCCGCGCGCTGCTCGACGGCCACCCGTTCCTGTCGGAGGGCAAGGGCCGGTTCACGATCGAGGTATTCGAGCTCGTACCCATGTCGATGTGATGCGGGGCGGGGCGCCGGCGGTCGCACGCCGGCGCCGCGCCACCCGTTTCTCTTCCTACAGCTTGTAGTTAGTCCCTTCATCACGGGGCAAACCCCCGCACACCAACCACGAAGGGACACCATGCGACGACTCACCAGCGCCGCCGCGCTCGCCGGGATCGCGACCGCCGGCGTGCTCGGGCTCGCCCCCACGCTGGCTCAGGCCGCCCCGGCCGCGGCCTGGACGTTCCCCACGAAGATCGCGAACGTGCGGGTACACGCCAGCGCCACGGCCCACTCGCACACGGTGGCGACCATCGCCAAGGCTGGTACGCCGGTCCAGGTCACCTGCTACGTCAGGGTCAGCGGCAAGGTCTGGTACGCGACCGTGGCCCCGCACGGCTTCGTGGCCGGGCGGAACTTGAAGATTCCTCACCCGCACGGCGTCAAGGTACCGCCCGGCATCCCCGCCTGCGCGGCGTGACAGTCCTGTGTGGAGGGAGCGGGGCCGCTCCCTCCACACAGGACCCAGTTGCTGGTAGTCGCAGCGCAGCGCCCCGCACTCCGCCAAACACGTCAACGATGGGTGTCGATTCAGGCACACTCCGTCAAGGTCAACGCGGGGTACCCGCCGACGGCACGAACGGCGCACCGTGGCCCGGCACGATCAGCGCGGGGCCGAGCGCGAGGACCATCTCCCGGGACGCCCTCAGCACCTCGCGGTCCGGCGCGAACGGGTCCTCCGCGGGGCCGTCCGCGGTCCACCAGAGGTGGGTACACACGACCAGGCCGGCGCCGGTGTCGACCACAGTGGACACGTCCTCGCGGGTGTGCCCGGGTGTCAGCAGCATCCGCACCGACGGGGACAGCTCGCTCGCGCCGCCGGTGAAGGTCCGGTCCTGCCAGATGTCGTCCTGGTAGATCGCCTGGAAGTCGTGGAACCGGGCGTGCGGGAACAGCGCCGCGTTGAGCGTGTGGTCGGGATGGTGGTGGCTGAACACCACATCGGTCACCGCCTCGGGCGCGATACCGAGGTCGCCCAGCGGGCCGAGGATCCGGTCCCGGCTGCTGACCATGCCCGGATCCACCACCGCGACCAGGTCACCGTCCCGTACCGCCACCACGGTGCCGGCCACCCGCTCGCCGGCGTACCCGACGGTCACCACATCCAGCTGCGCGACCACGCCCGCCTCCCCTGCTCTCCGCCAACGCCTTGCCGCCGAGCCTAGTGACTCGGGTACCGGAGGGGGTGAAGTCACCCTCCCGGAGGCGGGAGCCGGCGGGTGACTCTCGTCGCCAGGACCCGAGCCCCAGGGAGGCAGCATGCCCCTCGACCCCGCCGCGGCAGCCGTCCTCGGCATCCTCACCGCGCCCGGCGTACCGCCCCTCAACGAGCTGCCGGTACCGGACGCCCGCGCCGCGTACGACCAGCTGGCCGGCTTCGCCGGCGAACCGGCCCCGGTGGCCCGCACCCGGGACACCTCGGCCGGGGGCGTACCGGTGACGCTGTACTGGCCCGAGGGCGACGGCCCGTACCCGGTGCTGATCTGGCTGCACGGCGGCGGCTGGGTGCTGGGCAGCCGGGCCGGGTACGACGCGCTGGCGCGGGATCTGTGTACCCGCGCCCGCTGCCTGGTGGTGAGCGCCGGGTACCGGCTCGCACCGGAGCACCCGTTCCCGGCCGCGGTGCACGACGTGCTCTCGGTCGCGGCCTGGGTGGCCACCGAGATCGGGAGCCTGGGCGGTGACCCGACCCGGCTCGCGGTCGCCGGTGACTCCGCCGGTGCCAACCTCGGCGCCGTGCTCGCCAACCAGCTGCCCGGCGCGCTGCGGCTGCAGGTCCTCATCTACCCCGCGACCGACCTGACCATGTCGTACCCGTCGGTGGCCGGGAACGGGGACGGGTACCTGCTCACCAAGGCCGCGATGACCTGGTTCACCACCCAGTACCTGGACGGCCACGACCCGCGCGACCCGCGGGCGTCGCCCCTGTACGAGGCGGCCGACACGCTCGCCGGCGCGCCGCCCGCGCTGGTCGTCACCGCGGAGTTCGACCCGCTGCGGGACGAGGGCGAGGCGTACGCGGACCGGCTGCGCGCCGCCGGTGTCCGGGTCACGCACACCCGGTACGACGGGATGATCCATGGCTTCTACGCGCTGCGCGGCATGATCCCGGCCGCCGCCCAGGCCCTCGACCAGGTCTCCGCCGCGTTGCTGGAAGCCTGGCGCTGACCGGCACGGGAAGACTCACCCGGGCGTCCCACGCCCCGGGTGAGTCGTCCCTCTCCGGCCGCCCCGTCGGGAGTTACGGGCCGAGGACCGGACGTACGGGCACGCACTTCACCGGCTGCGGGTGGGCCGGGTCCAGCGCGTTGAGCATGTCGGTCAGGGTGATCGGGTCGTACGGCGCCTCCAGGTGGTCGGTCATGTCCTGGGCACACTGGTTCTGCACGGTGATGTTGGTGACGTTCGCGGCGGCCGGCAGGAACGAGTTCTGGAACGGCGTGACCACCTCGTCGTTGTTGGTCGCGATGACCGTGTAGGTGACCCCGGGTACCGTCTCCCCGCCGGCGTTGAGCGCGGTCAGGAACGGCGAGCCGATCTCCTGCTCGGGCAGGGCCGGCGCGACGCCGGTGAGGAGCTGGTTCACCTGCGCCAGCACGCCCAGCTGCTGGCCGAGCGTAGTGAGGCCACTGAGCGTGGTTCCGTTATTGCTCGGCGTGATACCGACCAGCTTGCCCACCTTGGCCGCGCCGCCGAGGTTCTTGATGTACGCGCGGGGCATCAAGCCGCCCTGCGAGTGGCCGACGATGTCCACCTTGGCCGCGCCGGTGGCGGCCAGCACCTGGTTCACGAAGGTCGACAGCTGGGCCGCGCTGGCACCGATCTCACCGATGCCCTGCACCGAGTCGGTCGGGGCGTTCCCGCCGTAGTTGAGCGCGAAGACGCAGTAGCCGTTGTTGGCCAGCAACGGCGAGGCGCCCCGCCAGTTGTCGTTCATGTTCTCCAGCGTGCCGTGCACGAGGATCACCGGGTTGGGGTGCGCCGCGTTCGGCTTGCACCCGTTGTTCGCGCCGGGCGGCGGTACGGTGGGTTGCCCGAAGCCAGCCGGGAAGCTGTTGGCGAAGCTGTTGCTCACCGGCAATGCCGCGGCGGCGTTGGCCTCCACCCGGCTCACCACGGGAACCCCCACGGCGAGCGCGGCCACCAGCGGGATCGCGAGGACCAGCAGCCTGCTGCGTCTCGTCATCGGTCTTCTGCCTTTCCGCGTGCTGCGCAGCGCGTACGGCCGGACGCACGGCGCGCAGAGCAGACGCACAAGAGATTCAAAAGCGACACTCATATGGTTTCGGCCCGGGTACCCGCCGGGCTACTCGGTGTCCTGACAGAGACGGCCGGCCCCGATGCTCAGTCCCCGGTGTAGTGACCGGTGTCAGGACCGTGCCCGGGCTGCCCGCCGCGCCGCACCCGGTCCGCCCAGAGCGCGAGTTGCAGCTCGAACCGCAGCACCGGGTCCTCGATCTGCTCACCGAAGAGCTGGTCCAGTTGGCGCAGCCGGCGCCGTACCGTCTGGACGTGCACGTGCAGCGCGGTGGCGACGGCCGTGGCGTTCATGCCGTGCTGCAGCCAGGCCAGCATCGTGCCGCCGAGCACACCGCGCTGGGACTCGCGCAGCCGCCGTAACGGCCGCAGCCGGCACTCGACGAACGATTCGAGCAGCGCTTCGTCCTGGAACAGGGTCAGCACGGCGAGATGGCGCTGGCACCACACCAGCTCCTCGCTGGCCAGTACGCCCCGGCGGGCCAGGTCCAGCGCCCGGCGGGCCCAGCGCATCGAGTTGCCGGCCGCGCCCGGCGGCACCGACGGCCCCACCGCGGCCCGGTACCCGCGCAGCGAGTTCACCAGCATCCGCACCTGCGCGCGGCTGTCGGCGTCCGGCACGATCAGCACCGCCTCGGGCCGGTCCAGGTCGACCAGCACGTCGGGCGGCAGCACCGGCCGCGACGCCTG
>DATEJJ010000778.1:0-7509 GCA_035278125.1 Rugosimonospora sp. | reverse complement strand
CTCCGCCGTGCCCGCCGGCACGTCGACGGACGGGCCGCCGGCCAGCTCCACCCGCCACGGCCTGGCCGGCCCGTCCCGGCGCACGGTCACCGCCGGGCCGTCGCGAACCACCTCGAAGGCAGCGCTTCGGATGCCGTCGGTACCCGGCACCGACACGCTCACCCGCGCCCCGTCCGGCAGCTCGTACGCCCGCAGCGTGACCCCGTCGTGGTACGCGTAGTCCGGCCGGTCCTCCCGCGCGCCCAGCGCGAGCACCGAACCCGGGCGTACCAGCACCGGCACGCTGTCGAAGCCGTGGTGCTCGCGCACCCACGCCGGCCCGTCCACCACCCGGCCCGTCGTCAGGTGGGTCCAGCGGCCGGGCGGCACGTAGTACTCGGCCTCACCCGCCGCGCTGAACACCGGGGCCACCAGCAGGCTGTCGCCCAGCATGTACTGGCGCTCCAGGTGGGTGGCGGCCGGGTCGTCCGGGAAGTCCACCACCATCGGGCGCATCACCGGGATGCCCTGCTCGTGCGCGACGACGGCCGCCTGGTACAGGTACGGCATGAGCCGGTGCTTGAGCCGGGTGAACAGCCGCAGCACGTCCACCGCCTCCTCGTCGAACAGCCACGGCACCCGGTAACTCTGGTTGCCGTGCAGCCGGCTGTGCGAGGACAGCAGCCCGAACGGGATCCACCGCTTGAACACCGCCGCCTCGGGCCGCCCCTCGAACCCGCCGATGTCGTGGCTCCAGTAGCCGAAGCCGGAGGCGGACAGGGACAGGCCGCCGCGCAGGCTCTCCGCCATCGACTCGTACGTGGCCGAGCTGTCCCCGCCCCAGTGCACCGGGAAGCGCTGCCCGCCCACGGTCGCGGACCGGGCGAAGACCACCGCGTCCCCCTCGCCCCGGTACTCGCGCAGCAACTCGAAGACGGTCTCGTTGTAGAGGTACGAGTAGTAGTTGTGCATCCGGTACGGGTCGGAGCCGTCGAAGTACACCGCGTCGGTCGGTATCCGCTCGCCGAAGTCGGTCTTGAAGCAGTCCACGCCCATGTCCAGCAGGGCGCGCAGCTTGCCGGCGTACCAGGCGCGGGCGTCCGGGTTGGTGAAGTCGACCAGCCCCATGCCCGCCTGCCACCAGTCCCACTGGAACACGTCCCCGTTGGCCCGGCGCAGCAGGTACCCGCGCGCCGCGCCCTCGGCGAACAGCGGCGAGCGCTGCGCGATGTACGGGTTGATCCACAGGCTGATCCGCAGCCCGCGCTCCTTGAGCCGCTTGAGCATGCCGGCCGGGTCCGGGAACGCCCGGGTGTCCCACTCGAAGTCGCACCAGTTGAACTCGCGCATCCAGAACGTGTCGAAGTGGAACACCGACAGCGGCAGGTCGCGCTGTGCCATGCCGTTGATGAAGCTGCTGACCGTCTCCTCGGTGTACGAGGTGGTGAACGAGGTGGTCAGCCACAGCCCGAACGACCACGCCGGGGGCAGCGCCGGCCGGCCGGTGAGCGCGGTGTACCGGCGCAGCACGTCCTTGGGTGTGGGCCCGTAGATCACCAGGTACTCCAGGGTCTGCCCCGGCACGCTGAACTGCACCCGGGACACCACCTCGGAGGCCACCTCGAAGGAGACCTGGCCCGGGTGGTTGACCAGGACGCCGTACCCCTTGTTGGTCAGGTAGAAGGGCACGTTCTTGTACGCCTGCTCGCTGCTGGTGCCGCCGTCGGAGTTCCAGACGTCCACCGTCTGGCCGTTGCGCACCAGCGGGCCGAAGCGCTCGCCGAGCCCGTACACCGCCTCGCCGATGCCGAGGTCCAGTTGCTCGTGCACGTAGTGCTCGCCGCTGTCCGTGTCGACGATGCCCATGCCCTTGTACCCGCTGCCGGTCAGCACCCGCCCGCCGGCCAGGAAGTCCAGCCGCCACCGGGCGCCCCGGTGGAACCGGGCGGACAGCGCGCCGGACGTGAGCGTCGCACTCTCCTCGGCCTGCGTCACCGTGACCGGGGTGGCCGGGTCGGCGGCGAGGCCGAACCGCGGGCCGGCCGGCCGCTCGCCGAGGAAGTGCCCGATCCGGACGGCGATGACGTCGGGCATCGGCGACGAGACAGTGACGGTGATCACCGGCAGGTTCAGCGTGTCGTCCCGCTTCCGGATCGCCTGCACGGGCGCGGACACGGTCATCGAGGTGGCGTCCGCCGTGATGTCGTACGCCTCTGCGGGGTGCCACGCGGTCAGGCCGGCGCGCTTGCGCCAGAAGCCGTCCGTGAACTTCATGCTGCTGGTTCCGCCCTGCTGCTCGTTAAGCGGGTTAAGTTTAATGTCTCAACAAACTATCCGGTACCGCCTCGGTCTGGCAAGGTTCCCGGGAGCATTGGGCTTGATCAGCGCACCCGGTACGCTGCCACGGGTGTGGAGGCGTTGGTCGGACCGGTTCGGCGTTGCGGTTGGTTACACGGCGGCGTTCGCGGCCGGCTGCCTGGCCCTGGGCGCGCAGCCGGCCGCCACCCAGGACCGCTGGCTCGACTGGGCCAGCACCAACCTGGCCAACCTGGGCGACCACCCGCTGTCCGCGATGGTCTGCTCCGCGTTCCTGGCCGACGCCGACCGCATCGCCTGGTGCGTGCTGGCGCTGGCCGGCCTGGGCACCGCCGGCTGGGTGCTCGGCGCGTGGCGCACCGCCGTGCTGGTCACGACGGCGCACGTGGTGGGCACGCTGATCAGCGAGGGCATCCTGTGGGCGCGCATCCATGCCCATCTGGTACCCGAGGCGCAGCGCCACATCCGCGACGTGGGACCGTCCTATGTGGTCATAGCCGCCCTGGCCTTCGGCATACTCTGCGCGAGGTGGCCGGGCCGGGTGCTCTGCGCGATCGGCTTCGTCCTCATCGCACCCGGCTCGTTCCACGGCCTGCCGCACCTGGAGCTGTCGGCCATGGGCCACACGGTGTCCGTCCTTGTCGCCGCCGGCCTGGGCTTCGTCATGGTACGGCGACGCCGTGCAAGGCTACCGTCCCCCGCGCCGGATCCAGCTCCGTAGCCTGGTCCACGCCGGCCGGCGGGATGGTGTCCAGCACCTTCGGCGCGGTACCCGGATCGATCCCGCACACCGCCGCCGTACCGCCCGGCTGGCACAGCCCGAACAGGTACGGCTGCGGCGTGGCGGCGAACCCGCGCGCCTGGTCCCCGCTGAACCCGTCCTGCCCGTGCAGGGCCACCGTGAACACCCAGCCGGCGGCGGGCTGCCCCAGCGCCGCCTTGGGTACCGCGACCAGGATCGAGCGGGTCGCCTGGTTCGCCGTCACCGTGACCGTACCCAGCGCGTGCCCGGCCGCGTCCACGAACACCGGTGGCGCGAAGCCCTGCACCTCGATCCGGCTGGACCAGGCCGAGTCCGCGGCGATCTGGTAGTTGCGGCCCGGGTACGGCGCCGCGGTGGAGAACGCGGCCGCACCCGGGTCGCGCACGTACACGTCGAGCAGCTGCGCGCCCAGCGGGGAGCCGAACGTGGGCGTCAGGTCGCGCAGCTGCGCCCGCAGGTACACCGTGGCGCCCGCGTCGATGACCTGGAACCGGAGCAGGTCGAACGCGCCCGGGTGGAAGTCTCCCGCCGTCGGGTAGGCGTACGTGCCCGGGCCGGTGTCGTCGCCGGCCGGGTCGGTCACGTCCAGCACCGCGTTGCCGGCCAGCGCGTCGGAGACCGCGGTGCTCCGCGCGTACCCGGTCGCCGTGCCCCTGGCCGCCGCCACGGTGAGCACGTTCGCGCCGAAGCCCAGGCGCACCGCGACGCTGAACCGTCCACTGTGGTCGGCCGTGGTCGAGGTGGTCGCGGTGGCGCCGGAGATGTCGGTCGGCGCGGCGGCCACGCTGACGGCCGCGCCCGGCGCGGTGGTCCCGCTGACGGTGGCGGTATCCGCCCCGGTCACCGAGCCGTCGGAGGGTGCGCTCAACGACAGGGGCAGCGCGCCCGGCGGCCGGTGGTCCACATACCTGTCCCGCACCAGCGCCGGCTGCTCGACCGGCCCTGCCGTCGACAGGGACACCGCCAGGCGCAGCCGCTGCGCCTGCGCCCACGTCAGCGGCGAGGCCGAGCCGGCGGCGCCACCGTTCACGAAGCCGATCGACGCGGTCAGCGGGTCGGATCCGTACGGCGACGCGGCCAGGTCCGGGTTCTCCCAGCCCTGCTCGGGTACCAGCCCCACGCCGGAGCTGTCCGCGTCCATCGCGGCGAGCAGGCGCGCCGCGCCGGCCCGGTCACCGGCCTGCAACTGCTGCTCGGCGCGCTCGCCGGAGAGCACCGGCCACAGGTGGCCCGAGCCGGTGTCGGTCGCCGGCCACGGCGCGCCGCTGGGCGAGCAGGTGGTCGGGTCCGGCTCGTAGCAGTCCCCGTACCCGTCCTCGCTGCCCGGCGCCGCGGTGCCGTACCGGTAGTAGCCCTGACCGGACCGGGTCTGCCGGCCGATCACGCTGTCCACGATGGACAGTGAGGTGCGGATGTCCGGGTCGGTCGCGCGCAGGATGCCCAGCCGGGTCAACTCCAGGAAGCCGGCGTCCACCACGGCACGCTGGTCCGCGCTGACGCTCCCGTTGCCCAGCCCGTAGCTGGCCGCCGCGTCCGGGTCGCCGTCCTTCGACAGCCGGATGAAGTAGCGCCCGCCGCCGTACGGGCCGGTGGTGGTCACCGCCCAGCCCTTGACGGCCCGGGCGAACGCGTCCGCGGTGGACCGGTACACCCGCGCCGCGGCCGGGTCGTGCTGCACGTCGGCGATCGCGCCCGCCGCCACCAGCCCGGCGATCTCGGCCGCGATGGTGGACGGCGAGTACCCGCTCTGCTCCTCCCACCGCTCGTTGCCGTACGCCGGCCCGTGCGCCACCACGAAGTCCGCGGCGGCGCGGACGTGCGGCCACAGCGCCGCGTCCCCGGCCAGCCCCGCCTGCCAGGCCATCAGCACCGGGTACGAGGACTCGTCGAGCTGGTCGCCGCCGGTGTCGGGCGCCGGCTGTCCATTGAGGAGGGAGTTGCGCGGGAACCGCCCGTCCGGCCGCTGCTGGCGCAGGAACAGGAAGCGGGTCGCGTCCCGCGCGGTGGCCAGGTCGCCGTCGGCGAGCAGCCCGGTGAACGCCTCGTACAGGTCGCGGGCGAACACCTCGCGGTAGGAGCCGAAGTAGACCGGCTGCCCGCCCGGCGTCGACGCCGCGCTCACCGCCTGCCCCCACGGGCTGGCCAGGGAGGCCACGATCGCGCCCGGGTACGTCTTGTCCTCGCTCGCCTTGAGTACGTTGGCGGACAGGTAGTACCGGCTGTCCGGAGTGGACGGACGGCGCAGCCCCGCGTCGTACGCCCGCCAGCCGGCCGCGTACCGCTGGTAGGTGGCGTCGAACGGTACCCGCGCCGAGGCACCGGCGGTGGCCACCGCGCCCGGGATGTCCCGCCCGAAGCCGAGCGCCAGCGTGGCGGTACCGTCCCGCCCGGTGTCCACCCGCGCGGTCTGCACCACGTTCCCCTGCTCCGCGCTCGGGTACACCGCGGTCAGCGCGTGCGCCGCGTCCAGCTGCGCGAGCCCGTCGCTCGGGGTACCGGCGAAGCCGCTGGACGCCACCGGGAACGGCCGGTCCGCGCGCAGCGCGAGCGCGGTGGGTACCGCGTAGTCCCGGTTCGTCGCGTTGCTCGCCGTGTTCGTGTCGTACGCGACGAGCGCGGTGGTCGCCGGGTCCACGGTGGCCGAGTCCGCGCCCCCGTTGCCGGTACCCCCGCCGCCGTTGCCGTTGACCGTGGCGTCCAGCCGCACGTACAGCGCCAGCCCGGGCGGCCCGAGCAGCCGCACCCGGAGTACCACCGCGTCCCGGGCCGGGTCTGTGACGTAGTCGGTCACCAGCCGGTACCGGCCGGTACGCGCCACGCTGGTCACCTCGCAGGCCATGCCGGTGGCGTCCAGCGCGCGTACCGTGTAGGTCGTGTCCCGGCTCTGCAGGTCGGTGAAGCCGCGCCCGTCGGTGACCAGGAACTGCATGGTCTCGACGTTGGTGTTGTCGACCGCCGGACTGTACACATCGGACAGTACGCCGCCGGCCACCGTGTACCAGACCTTCGACGCGCGGGTGGCCGCGGTACCCAGGCAGTCCTTGCGGGCCAGGTCGAAGTGGGAGGTGGTACCGGGCCCGCCGGGCGCGCCACCGGCCGCGGCCGCCGGGTGGCCGGCGGTGCCCAGGGCGGCACCGAGCAGGGCGGCACAGAGCAGGGTTGAGACGATGAGACCGGTTCTGAATGCCTTTGCCATGTCTGCAACTTCTTTCAGGCCGGGAACGACACCCTTCGCTGCCTGACACTCTGGCGCATAGACATTCGCATTGCAAGTTCTTGCAGGAGCCCCTCCCTCATGGTCCCCGGGAGGGGCCCCCTCTCCCCAGACCCCTATTCGGAAGCTGGCTGGTAGGCAAGCAACCCCGCGGCACGCAGGGCAGCGCGCAGCGGGGCCAGCACGTCCGGCCCGCGGGGTGTGGCCGCGGCGGGCGTGGTCACCGGCACCGGCGTGGAGACCAGACCCGCGTGGGCCAGGGCCGTCCACAGCGCTGCCATGGTCGGGTCCGCGGGCGGGATCAGCGTCACCGGCGGCTTGAGCCCGAGCGCCGCCTCCGCGTCCGGCAGGCCCGCGCCGGTACGCCCTCGGTCGACGTTGGGGGTGCTCGCCTGCGCCCAACCCCGGCTCCGGCTGTGCTCCCCCGGATCGCCCAGCGCCAGCGGCTGGCAGGTGCTCCTGATGAGCGCGAACAGCCGGTCCACCCGGGCCGCGTCGCGCGAGGCGTACCGTTCGCGGAAGTCCGGGTGGTGCGCGAGGAGCAGCGCGGCCAGCCCGGTCACGTACGGGGCGGCGCACGCGGTGCCGTCCCAGGCCGCGTAGCCGGCCGGCGGTACCGACGAGATCACCGCGACCCCGGGCGCGCACACGTCCACCTCCGGCCCGTGGCCGGTGAACCGCGCCGAGAAGTACCCCGCCGCGGTGGGCGTACCCGAGACCTGGGTGGCGTGGTAGCTCTCCGGCGGGTACTCCCCGGTCCGGCCGATCGCGGCCACCGCCAGCACCGTGGGCAGGCTGGCCGGGAACGCCACCGGCCCGCCCGTGTCACCGGCCGCCGCCACGCACGCGACGCCGGCCTGCCGCAGCTGCTCGATCTTCCGGGCCACCAGCGCGGACGGCTGCGCGCTGCCCAGGCTCAGGTTCACCACGTCCACACCGGCCGCGAGGCAGTAGTCCAGCGCCTCGATCAGGTCACCCAGCCGGCCGTCCGGGAAGATCCGGCAGGAGTGCAGCTCGGCCTCGGGTACCACACCGATGATGCCGGTGCCGTTGTCGCTGCCGCCGATGATGCCCGCGGCGTGCGAGCCGTGCCCGACGGTGTCGACCCGCCAGCCGTCGCCGCCCGCCAGGTCCCAGCCGGCCGTGACCCGGCCGGACAGGTCCGGGTGGCCGGCCGCGGCGCCCGAGTCGATGATCGCGATGCGCACGCCGTGCCCGCGGAACGTGGGCGGCAGCG
>DATEJJ010000777.1:0-2726 GCA_035278125.1 Rugosimonospora sp. | reverse complement strand
CCCTGCGCGGGGGTACGGCGCTCGCGCGGCTGGCCACCGCCGTGGCGGCCGGCGAGCTGGATCCGTACGCGGCGGCGCGCAACCTGCTGGCCGGGCTCGAAGTCCTATAAGTCGTGTTGAACGTTGCGGGCGTCACCGTCGCGTACCACCCGGGCCGGCCGGTGCTGCGCGGCGTCTCGACGGTGGCGGAGCCGGGCCGGGTGCTGGCGGTGACCGGTCCCTCGGGTGCGGGCAAGACCACCCTGCTCGCGGTCATGGCCGGGCTGCTGCGGCCGGCCGCGGGTACGGTCACGGTGGCCGGGGAGTCGCTGCGCGACCGGGACCACGCGGTGGCCCGGGGCGTGGTGCTGGTACCACAGGACAGCGGGCTGGCGCCGATCCTCACCGCGGCCGAGAACGTGCAGGTGGCCCTGATGGCGCGGGGCGCCGACCCGGCCACCGCGCGCCGGCTCACGGTCGAGTCGCTGCGCCGGGTGGGGCTGGCCGCGCAGGCCGACCAGCTGGTCGAGGAGCTGTCCGGCGGGCAGCAGCAGCGCGCGGCGGTGGCCCGGGGGCTGGCCCTGACCGGGGACGTGCTGCTGGCCGACGAGGTGACCAGCGAGCTGGACGCGCAGAACCGGCAGGCCGTGCTGGAGCTGCTGCGCGGCGAGGCGGCGCGGGGCGCGGCGGTGGTGTTCGCGACGCACGACCCCGAGGCGGCGGCCGCCTGCGACGCGGAGCTGCACCTGGTGGACGGCCAGGCGACCCGGGTTCGCTGCTGATCCTCACTGGAAGGAGCCGCTGCGCGGCACTGTTGGGACTCCCATGTGTGGCCGGCCGCGGGTACGCTCGCGCTCGCCAACACGACCAGGGGAGAACACATGACTGATGTCGTTTCCGGCGAACCGGGCGGATTCGCCGCGCCGGTCAACCCGTACGCGCCGCCCGCGCCGCCGGTGCCGGCCGCCGAACCGTCCACTATGGACGTCGCATGGACGCACGCCAGCGAGAAGGTACAGGACGTCGCCGACGCGGCGGGGAAGGCGTACGAGGCCACCCGGGAGGCGGCCGGCAACCTGGTGACCCGGGTGCGGAACAACGCCACCCTGCCGGCGGAGCGCGGGCACACCACCATCGCGAACGAGGTGGTCGAGAAGATCGCCGGGATCGCGGCGCGAGAGGTACCGGGCGTGTACGACCTCGGCGGTGACGCGGCCCGGCTGGTCTCGGCGGTACGGGAGCGGCTGCACCTGGGCGAGGAGGGCTCGGGGCAGGGCGTCTCGGTGAAGCTGGAGGGCAAGCAGGCCGAGGTCACCGTGGTCATCGTGATCGAGTTCGGCTTCCAGGTGTTCTCGGTGACCGAGAAGGTCCGGGAGAAGGTGATCAGCTCGGTGGAGAACCTGCTCGGCCTGGAGGTGACCGCCGTCGACGTGACCGTGGACGACGTGCACATCAGCGACGAGACGCCGCCGGGCAACGACGCGGAGCGGGCCGTCGGGTACAACCCGGAGACCAAGGCGATCGTGGTAGGGGCGCCGGCCGCGAACTGAACCCGAGAAACCTGCAACCAATTCAACGGCTCACCGGTCTGTCCTGTTGACCGGCGAGCCGTTGATCTATGCGGGATCGCTGACCTACACGGGGAGGCAGGGTGCTCGCGACAGCGCTGCGCGCGCTCGGATCCCGGCGCAGCCAGGCAGGCACGCTGCTGGCGATCGCGGTGCTGGTCGCCGCCGCCGCGTTCGCTGCGCCCCTGTTCGTGTACGCGTCGATCCAGACCGTCGCCCAGCGGGACGTGGCCGCCGCGCCGGCCACCCAGCGGGTGCTGTCCGTCAGCCAGGACCTGCCCAGCGGGAGTACCGCGGCCGACCTGGGCCGGTACCAGGAGGAGCTGGACCGGTACCCGGCGCTGCGCGGGTTCACCGCGGTACCGGGGTACCTGGCGAAGGGGACGATCGCGGACGCGAGGGGGGTCCGGTACACCAACTCCCCGATGGCGTACCGGGACGGGGTGTGCGGGCAGGTGTCGCTGCTCGGCCGGTGCGCGGACGCCCCGGGTACCGCCCTGGTGAGCAGCCGTACCGCCGCCGCGCTCGGGATCGGCCCGGGCGCGAAGATCCAGGTGCAGACCGCCGGCCCGCCCCGACCGGTCGTGCTCACCGTGACCGGCGTGTACCGGCCGCGCGACCCGACCGCGCCGTACTGGGTGACCGCCGGGCTGCTCGGCGGTACCGCCACCGGCTCCTCGACGGCCGGCTCGGCGGACGCGGTGTTCGTACCCCGCGACACGCTGGTCGGCTCGGGCGCGGCCACGGTCACCGTGACCCTCGACCTGATCATGCAACCGGCGGCCCTGCGCGATCGGGGGCCGGCTGATGTGGCCACCGAGGTGCTGGGCCGGCTGGGTGCGGTGCGCGCCGACGGGTACCAGGCGGACACCGCCATCACCGAGCTGACCAACCACATCATCGACGACCAGTCGCTGATCCTGGTGGCGGTACCGCTGGTCGCCGGGCAGCTGCTGGTACTCGGCTGGTTCGCGCTGCTCCTCGCGGTCACCGCGACCGCCGCCGCGCGCCGGCCCGACGTGGGTCTGCTCAAGCTGCGGGGCCTCGCCGGTACCCGGATCTGGGTGGTGATCGGCGGGCAGAACGCGATCCCGGTGCTGGCCGGTGCCCCGGTCGGCGCGGTGCTCGGCTGGCTGCTCGCCCGCGCGCTGGCCGGCTCCGTCGACGACCCGCGGCAGG
>DATEJJ010000776.1:0-3903 GCA_035278125.1 Rugosimonospora sp. | reverse complement strand
ACCGCGAGCAGCGAATACGCGCCCAGGGCCAGCGCGGAGACGGGCGCCACCGGGTACGCCGGCAGCCTGCGCAGCGCCAGGCTGATCAGCACCGGCGCCACCGCCGCGCCGAGCAGCAGCTCGGTCAGCAGGTCACCGCGGTAGATCCGGCCGACCGGCAGCGCGGCCAGCGCGGTGAGCGCCGCGACCACCAGCGCGACGGCGCCCGGCCGCACCCAGCCGTGCCGGCTCACCATGCCCCCGGCCTCACCATGCCCCCCAGCCTCATCATGCCCCGGCCTCACCATGTCCCCGGCCTCATCGTGCCCCGGCCTCACCATGCTCGCAGCCCGTTCCAGGCCGCGGCGAACGCGGCGGCGTCCGGGACCGCGATCAGGTGCAGGCCCTCGGCCGGATCGGCGGAGTCCGCGGTGAAGACGCCCGCGACGATCGTCGGGTATGCCGAGCGCAGCGCCCCCACCGCGGCGAGGTCCTCCGCGTGCCCGGCACCCGTGAGGTACACCAGCGTGTCCCCGAGCCGGTACTGCCGCAGCCGCTGCACCGCCCTCGGCAGCGCTGCTGAATCCGCGCGCGTGGGCTGCACCTCGGCCAACCTGTCCAGCAGCGGCCGGACGTCCGTCCGCCGGCTGCCCGGCCGGGTGGACGGCGCCTCCTGCCCGGTCAGCGTGAACAGTTCGACCGGCAACTCCTCGCGCACCGCTGCGATCAGCACCGAGGCGGCCGCCTCGCAGCCGTGCTCGAAGCACTCGGGATCGCCGCCGGGGTAGCTGGCCGCCCGGTCGTCGAGCAGCAGCACGATCCGGGGCAGGCTGGTGTCCATGTGCTCGCGCACCATCAGCTCGCCGACCCGGGCCGTGGTACGCCAGTGCACGTGCCGCAGTTCGTCGCCGATCACGTACTCGCGCAGCGTGTCGAAGGTGATGCTGCCGTGCGGTACCCGGTCGATCCGGCCGTCCAGGCTGCGCGCGATCCCTGCCGGTACCGCCGTCAGCGGGTGGCTGCGCGGGTACACCCAGACCTGCGCGGTGCCGCCGTGGCTGCGCGCCGACGCGGCCAGGCCCAGCGGGTCGCGGCGGCTGACCGTCAGCGGGCCGACCCGCACCACGCCGCGCCGGTGCGTGGGTACCGGGTAGCTGACCGCCGTATCCGCGCCGCGCCGCAGCCGCAGCAGCGGTACCGGTACCGACCGGTCGCCGCATGCGTCCTGCGCCAGCAGCGTGGCGGTACGCAGCCGGCTCGCGTTGGACACCGTCAACGTCTGCGTGCTCGGCTCGCCCCGGGTCACCCGGTCCGGCTCGACCGCCCGGCGTACCAGCAGCCGCGGCTGGACCGCGACGTAGCCGAGCGCGCAGGCCACCGCGATCAGCGCCGCCCCGCCGAGCACGGCCAATTCCGGGTAGCCGAGACCGAAGCCGGTGCCGAGCAGCAGCACGGCGGCGGCGAGCGTCGCGATGCCCCGGTCGGTGAGCCGCATCGACGTACTTACGCGGATACCGGTGCCGGCACCGGCACCGACTCGCGGACGCCGTGCAGCACCTGGGCCGCGGTGGCGCCGCGTACCGCGGCATCGGGGGAGAGCAGCAGCCGGTGCGCGAAGACCGGCTCGATCAGCGCCTTCAGGTCTTCCGGCAGCACGTAGTTGCGTCCGTCGATGAGTGCGTACGCGCTCGCCGCTCGGGTCAGCGCGATCGCGCCCCGGGGACTGATGCCCACCCGCACCTGCGGATGTACCCGCGTCGCCGCCGCCAGGCGCACCGCGTACCCGTACAGCGCGTCGGCCACGTAGACCCGGCGGGCCAGCCGTACCGCCGCGGACACCGCCGCCGTGTCGGTCAGCGCCGGCAACTGGTCGGGCCCGCGCCCGAGCGCCGCGCCGCGCAGCACCTCGATCTCCACCTCCTCGCTCGGGTACCCGATGGACAGCTTCATCAGGAACCGGTCCAGCTGCGCCTCGGGCAGCCGGTACGTGCCGTCCATCTCCACCGGGTTCTGCGTGGCGACCACCAGGAACGGCCGCGGCACCGGGTGGCGTACCCCGTCCACCGTGACGTACCGCTCCTCCATCACCTCCAGCAGCGCCGACTGCGTCTTGGGGGAGGCGCGGTTGATCTCGTCCGCGATGACGATGTTGGCGAACACCGGCCCGGGGTGGAACTCGAAGCCCTGCGTGCCCTGGTTGAAGATGGTCACCCCGGTCACGTCCGAGGGCAGCAGGTCGGGCGTGAACTGGATGCGCCGCCACGCCCCGCTCACCGTGGCAGCCAGCGCCCGGGCCAGCGTGGTCTTGCCCACGCCGGGTACGTCCTCGATCAGCAGATGCCCCTCGGCCAGCAGCGCCGCCAGCGCCAGCCGTACCACCTCGGGCTTGCCGAGCACCACCGAGCCGATCGCGTCGGCGAGTCGGGCGGCGAACCGGGCGAAGCCGGCGACCTCCTCGGGGGTGGGTGGATCAGGGGTGGTGAGCGGTTGCTGCGTCACGTACCGGTGCTCCCGTTGTTCTTCGCGGTCGGTGCTGTGTGCGCCCATGGCTGGCTCAACAGGCGGGAAGGTTGCCGAGGCTGTCGCCCCCGTCCAGCCTGACCCAGGCGAACGGGATGTAGTTGCTGCCATGGAAGTTGATCTTTACCCACATGTTGCTCGTCTTGCCACCCCACGGTGCGGCGTTGATGGTGGCGTTGCCCCTGGTCTGGCAGGTCGCCTGGTAGCGCTCCCCGGCGAAGCTGTCGCCGACCGTGGTGCCGTTCTGGTTGGGCGTGGTGTAGACCCAGATCCCGCCGTTGGGCGCACCAGGGCCACAGTAGCTCGCGACCGTGCAGATCGTCGTGGTGAAGATGGCCTGGGTGGACTGGCTGCCGGTGAAGCTCGCCGAGCCCGCCTTGTTGGTGGCGGTGACGCCGTAGTTGTAGGTGTTGCCCGGCCAGCCCGAGATCGTCGTGCCCGTGCACCCGATGGACGTGGGTGCGCCGCCGTTCACGGAGATCGTGCAGGTGGTCGCGCCGCCGTTGCCGTTGACGGTGAACGGCACGCTGACATTGCGGTACGTGGGCCGCGCCGGGCTGCCCGCGGTGATCGCCGGCTTGTCGATGGTACGGGCGATCGCGCTGCTCCCCGCGCCGGTGCCGGCCTTGTTGACCGCCTTGACCGTGACCGTCACCGTGGCGCCGTTGGCGAACCCGTTGAGCGTGACCGACGTACCCGTCACCGTCTGCGGCGCGCTGCCGTTCGCGCTCACGACGTACCCGGTGACCGCCCGCCCGTTGTCGGCCGCCGGGTCCCACGCCGCCGAGACGGTACCCTTGGCGTCCACAGTGGACGCTTTGAGGTTGGGTGGCGCCCCGGGCAGGGTGTACGGCACCACGGTGTTGGACAGCGGCGACGCCTGCGAGCTGGCACCCTTGTCGTTGATGGCCACCACGGTGAACGCGTACTGCGTGCCGTAGGTCAGCGCGCCGGCCGGTACCACCAGCTTCGTGCCCTTCGCCTCCCACACCGACGCCTGTGGACCCGCCGGTACCGCGGTCACCTGGTACCGCGGCACCTGGTGCCCCTGCCCGTTCGCGGCCGGCCAGGACACCGCGACCGTACCGTCCGGCGCCTCGACCGCCGTCACGCTGGCCGGCGGGTCCGGTACCGCCGACGTGGGTACCACCGGGTTGGCCGCGCGCTTCGGGCCGGCGCCCCTGGCGTTGACCGCGTACACCGTGAACTGGTACTGCTGCCCGTTGGTCAGCCCGGTCACGTCCAGCGCCCGCTGCTTCGCGCCGACCTGGTGGCTCTGGCCGTCGCCCTCCACCACATAGCGGATCACCGGGAAGCCGTTGGGCGCGGCCGGACCCCAGGTGATGTGCGCCGACGCGTTACCCGCCACCGCCGCCACCCGGGTCGGCGCTCCCGGCGGGCCCA
>DATEJJ010000775.1:0-2558 GCA_035278125.1 Rugosimonospora sp. | reverse complement strand
ACCCCAGCCCGCCACCGCGCCCGCGCAGCCACCGGGTGCCTCGCGGTACCAGCCCGCGCCGGTGGACCTGCTCGCGACCGGCGACCCGCCCAAGCGCCACGCACCGGGCGCTGATCCCACCGCGGCCGCGCTGGCCGGGGTGCTCGCCGAGTTCAAGGTCGACGCCCGGGTCAGCGGAGCCAGCCGTGGGCCCAGCGTCACCCGCTACGAGATCACCCCCGGCCCCGGCGTACGCGTCGAAAGGATCACCGGCCTGGGCCGCAACATCACCCTGTCCGTCAAGGCCGAGGTCCGCATGATCGACGCGATTCCCGGCAAGAGCGCCGTCGGCGTGGAGGTACCCAACACCGACCGGGAGCTGGTCACCCTCGGCGACGTGATCCGCGCCCACGCCGCCCGCGGCGGCGCCGGCCAGCACCGGCTCCTGGTCGGCCTGGGCAAGGACATCGACGGCAGCCCGGTGGTCGCCAACCTCGCGGACATGCCGCACCTGCTGCTGGGCGGGGCCACCGGCGCCGGGAAATCCGGGTGCCTTTCCTCCCTGCTCGTCTCGCTGCTCACCCGGGCCACCCCGGACGAGGTCCGGCTGCTACTCATCGACCCCAAACGGGTCGAACTGTCCGCCTACGACGGCATCCCCCACCTGATCACCGGCATCGTGACCAACCCCCGCCGCGCCGCCGTCGCGCTGGACTGGGTGGTGCGCGAGATGAACAGCCGCTACGACGACCTGGCCGCCGCCGGCGTGCGCCACATCGACGAGTACAACCGCAAGGTCCGCGCCGGCCAGGTCCGCCACGCGCCCATCGGCCCCGACGGCAAGGCCCGCACCCACCCGTACCTGGTCGTCATCGTCGACGAGCTGGCCGACCTGATGATGGTCGCCGCAGACGACGTCGAAGACGCGATCGTGCGGATCCTGCAGCTGGCTCGGGCCGCCGGCATCCACCTGGTCCTGGCCACGCAGCGGCCCAGCGTCGACGTCGTCACCGGGTTGATCAAGGCGAACGTGCCGTCCCGGCTCGCGTTCGCCACCGCCAGCCAGACCGACAGCCGGGTCATCCTCGACCAGAACGGCGCGGAGAAGCTGCTCGGCCGCGGCGACGGGCTGTTCCTGCCCATGGGCGCCGCCGCCCCGACCCGCATCCAGGGCGCCTGGGTCAGCGACGAGGAAATCCGCCGGGTGGTGCAGCACTGGCGTCGCCAGGGCCAGCCCGACTTCGTCCCCGACGTCACCACCTCCACCGGCGGTCGGCCCGACCTCGCCGAGCTGGCCCTCGACGCCGACGACGTCGCGCTGCTGGGCCAGGCCGCGACGGTCGTGGTGGCCAGCCAGGCCGCGTCGGCCGCGATGCTGCAACGCAAGCTGCGCGTCAGCTCCGGCAAGGCCGGCCGCATCCTCGACCTGCTCGAAACCTGCCACGTGGTCGGCCCGCCCGAAGGCACCAAACCCCGTCAGGTTCTGCTCGTCGACGACGAGCTGCAGCCCCTGCTCGACGACCTGCTGGCGCTGCAGGCCACACCGGTCTGACCCCGCCGGCAGCCTGCTGCCGCACGGACGTATCGACGAAGGGCCTTACCGCATGCAGTTTCGTGATCTACCGGTCGTGATGTGTGGGCGTCCTGAGGGTGTGGCGGTGCTTGATCTGAAACGGAAACGGCGTAGGAATGGGGGCATGGCTGGTGATCGCGGCGGACGCCGATCCAAGGGGCCGCGCCACCCGACGATGGTGCGGCTGCCCGTTGACCACTACGAGCACTATGTCCGCCAGGCGGAGGCGTTGCAGATCCCGATCGGCGACTTCATCGCGTACCGCATGGCTGTCCACGAGGGCCTGGCGATCCCCAGTGAGGTTCTGGTGGCCAACCCCGGCCTGCTCGCGCTGCTGCCCGAGGCCCAGCGGCAGCAGGCGCTGAGCGACGTTCCCGGGCTGGCGACCCGATATCGGGCCCTCGCCCGGGCAGCAGCACAGGCGGGAGCAGCGGCTGAGCCGCTGCCCTTCGACGGTGTCGATCGCGACCCGGAGGCTGATCTGTTCGCAGCCTGACGCGCAGGGCGCGTACCGGAACAACTTCATGACGTAGACGACGGCGGCCCCGGTGATTCGCTTTGGCCGGCTAATTCCGGGGACCGCCGTCTGACACCCACCTGCGACTAGCGCGCGGGCCTCCATGCTGCGAGGACCTTATGCCACTGAGTCAGCGGGCAGGACTTGCACGTCCTGTCTGCAGGATAACCGTGCCCACCGACAGAAGCACCAGGGCACTCCAAGAAACTGAAGTGAAAGCCCGACGACTGCACGATCGGCGTACCCCGGTAACGGGACGGCCGGTAGCAGACGGCCTGAAAACGCCCACTGGCTCCCGACCGTGGGCGGCCGGGGTGGGTCGGTGAGCGCGGCCGCGCCGCAGACGGCGCCGATGTTCTGCCAGGTGTGCCGCGCCGACGGCCAGGTCGTCGTGCCACTGGCCACCGATCCGACCGGTACCCGCTGCGCGTACCACGCACGCACCGCGCCGGCGGTGGCGGCGACGCGTCCGGCGGCCGGGCCACGGGC
>DATEJJ010000774.1:0-5467 GCA_035278125.1 Rugosimonospora sp. | reverse complement strand
GAGTGCGGGCGGACCGGGCCGCGGTCGGGTCCGGCTGGCGCAGCCCGACGACCGCCACGCCGGCGAGGACCAGGCCGACCAGGATCAGGGTCGCGGTGGCCTCGACGGCGAAGAGCGTGCGGGCCCGCGCCTCCGGCCGGTCACGCGGTGGCCGGCGGCGCGCAAGCACCCGATACGCCGGTACGCGACGTTGTCGTCCCATACTTCGCGGTTCGCCCTCCGGAAGACCTAGGGCGGAAGAGTACTGGACGGAGATCCTTCGCGATATCCGCCGGCAGGTCCGCGTCTACAGTGGTGCGTGACGCTCATCATAGGCAATGTCGTTAGCCATGCTCATTAGCTAGGCTAATGAGTGTGACGGAACGGATGGCGGTCATGTCGCAGCGCTCCACCGTCCGGCGGGCAACCACCGCCGGGCAGGTATCGGCTCAGCTAGGTGACGCCATCACCCGGTTCAACCGCCGGCTGCGCCAGACGCGGCCGGTGGGGGAGCTGACCCAGAACCAACTCTCGGTGCTCACCAGCCTGGAGCTGGCCGGCGCGCTCACTCCCCGGGAACTGGCCGACGCGGAGCGGGTGGCCCCGCCCACGATGACCAAGGTCCTGGCCAAGCTGGAGGAGCGCGGGCTGGTCCAGCGCAGCCCGCACCCCACCGACGGGCGGCAGGTCATCCTGTCCGCCACCGAGGCGGGGCGCGCGGTGATCGCCGAGCAGCGGCGGGTCAAGGACCAGTGGCTCACCCGGATGCTGGCCGAGTTGCCGGCCGCCGAACGGGACACGCTGGCCCGCGCCGCCGAGATTCTGAACCGGATATCGCGCAAGGCTGGCTGACGTCCGCTCCGCTCACGTCGGAAGGAGAGGTACCACAACGCCTTTGGGAGGCGAAAAGACGGCGTGCACACGCGGCTCGGCAGTACATTCCGGTCATTACAGGTCCGCAACTATCGACTCTTCAGCATCGGCCAGCTCGTCTCACTGATCTTCGGGTGGGTCCAGATCACCGCCCAGGACTGGCTGGTACTCCAGGTTTCCCACAACTCCGGCACCGCCCTCGGCGCGGTGACCGCCCTCCAGTTCACCCCGATCCTGCTGCTGTCCCTGTACGCGGGGAAGCTCGCGGACCGCTTCGACAAGCGGGTACTGCTGCTGATCGTCAACGCCGCCTGGCTGGTCCTGGCGGCGGCCATGGGCGTGCTCGTGGTCAGCGGCACGGTGACCATGTGGCAGGTGTTCGTCTTCGCCGCGCTGTGGGGCTCGGTGAGCGCGGTCGAGACACCGGCGCGGCAGTCCTTCGCGTCGGAGATGGTCGAGCCGAGACTCCTGCCCAACGCGCTGTCGCTCGCCTCCGCCGCGTTCAACACGGCCCGGGTGATCGGCCCGGCGCTGGGCGGCGTGGCGATCGCGGTGCTCGGTACCGGCACCGCCTTCCTGGTCAACGCGGTGTCGTACGTCGGGCCGCTGGTCGCGCTGAGCATGATGAACGTGGCCGAACTGCGCCGTGACGGGCTGGCCGCCGGGCCGGTCAAGGCCCGCGACGCCCGGGTCGTGGACGGCCTGCGGTACGTGTGGCGGCGCGGGGACCTGCTGCTGCCACTGGCCCTCATGCTGGTGGTCGGCATGCTCGGCTTCAATTTCCAGCTCACCCTGGCGCTGCTCGCCAAGACCGTGTTCCACACCAACGCGGCGACCTTCGGCCTGCTGACCACGGCACTGGCCATCGGCGCGCTGGCCGGCGCGCTCGGCGGTGCCGGCCGGCGGGCCCGCCCGTCGGTGTGGGTGGTGCTCGGCGCCGGCGTCGGGTTCGGCCTGTTCGAGACGCTGGTCGGGCTGGCCCCGGACTACCTGGCCGTGGCGCTGCTGCTGATTCCGGCCGGGTACTTCATGATGTTCCTGGCGCAGGCGGCCAACCAGCGCGTGCAGTTGGGCGTGGAGCCCGAGATGCGGGGCCGCGTGATGGCGCTCTACATCATGGTCTTCCTGGGTACGAACCCGATCGGCGCGCCGCTGATCGGCTGGGTGTCGCAGACCTTCGGCCCGCGGTCCAGCATCTGGCTCGGCGGGCTGGTCTCGCTGCTGGTGTGCGCGGTGGCGCTGGGCGCCCGGCTGCGCATGGCCGGCGGTCGGGTCCGGCTGCGGGTACGCCCCACGCCCCGGTTCTACGTGGTGCTCGGTGAAGGCGGGGTGGAGCCGGCGGTACCGGTGCGGCAGGCGGCGTAATCGGGCGGCGGGTGTCGTACCCGTGTGGCAGGGTGCGGGGTATGGAGTTCTCCCGGTTCCTGGCCTGCCTCGCGGCGGACCACACGCGCCTGCGCGAGGCAGCCGAGGGCAATCTCGCCGCGCCGGTACCGAGCTGTCCTGAGTGGACGGTCGAGGTGCTGGTACGGCACGTGGCCGAGGTCTACCTGCACAAGACGGAGTGCATGCGGCTGGGTCACGCACCCGAGCCCTGGCCCCCGGACCCGGGCGGCGAGCCGCCGCTGCACCGGCTGGACCGCGCGTACCAGGAGCTGGCCGGCGAGTTCGCGGCCCGGGATCCCGGCTCGGCGGCCTACACCTGGTACGACGACGACCAGACGGTGGGCTTCTGGATCCGGCGGATGGCGCAGGAGACGGTCATCCACCGGGTGGACGCCGAGCTGGCCCGGGCCGCCGCCGGCATCGGCACCGTCACCGGGATCCCCGCCGACCTCGCGCTGGACGGGGTCGACGAGGTGCTCGACCGGTTCCTGCGGTACGACACGGAGGGCTGCGCCGACGAGTACACGAACCTGCCGGACCGCGAAGAGGCGCCGGTTCTGGTGTCGGCTGGCGAGTTGGCCTGGCAGGTCCGGGCCACGCCGAAGGGGGTGGAGCTGGCGCGGGTACCGCCCGGGACGGCCGCGGGCGCGACGGTACACGGCGACCCGGAGTCGGTGCTGCTCTGGCTGTGGCGGCGGGTCGGCACCGAGCGGGTGGAGACCGCGGGCGACCAGGCACTCATCGGCCGGCTGCACACGCTGCTGGGCGATGCCACGCAGTAACCGAATCGATACTGCTCGGCACATCAAACTGGTGGCAGTCGCTGCCCGTTGGTCCTAGCCTCGGAGGCTGTGGCGGTGTTACACGGCCTGCTCGTCACGCTGGTGCTGCTGGCGCTCGTCTGCCTGCCCTGCGTCGTGGCCGTACTGCTCACCGCCGACGCGATCGTCTACACGATGGGCAGCCGGATGCGCCGGGCCCGGCTGCGCTGGTCCGAGCACCGGCTCGCGGTACGTGCCGGGCTCGGGCGCGGGCTGACCGGCGTACTGCTGCCGGCCCGGGTGACCCCGGTCGGCCCGCCGATCGAGCAGCTCGCCGCCGACCTGCGCCGGCTCGGCCAGCAGCGCACCGGCCTGGCCACCCGGTCACCGGTCTGGTTCACCGCGGTCTCCGCCGCGTACGACAGCCGGCTGACCGTGGCCTGCCAGGAGCTGGAGATCCCGGAGCACCTGCTGGAGCTGACCGGGCTGGACCGGGAGATCGAGCGGCTGCGGGTGGAGGGGATGCTCCGCGACGCCGGGCTGCGGCTGGGCGGCGACGACAGCCAGCACCGCCGGGAGGGCTGGCATTGAGGCTGTTCGTGGCGGTGTACCCGCCAGCCGCGGCGATCGAGCACCTGGCGTCCACCGTGGACCGGCTGGAGGTCGCACGCGCCGCCGAGCGGGGAGTCAACGCCCGGCTCGCGGTACGCGCGCTCTGGCACGTCACGCTCGTCTTCCTCGGCGACGTACCGGAGGGGCGGGGCGGGGACGCGGCGGGCGCCCTGGACCGGGCGGTCGCCACCGTGGCCAAGCCGCCGGTGCTGCGGATCGCGGGCGGTGGACGGTTCGGCCGGGGCCGGTTCACCGTGCTCTGGACCGGGCTGACCGGTGACGTGCCGGAACTGGTCGCGCTGTCGCGTACCCTCCGGCGGGAGCTGCGGCGCGCCCGGCTGCCGTACGACGAGAAGCCGCTGCGCCCGCACCTGACCCTGGCCCGCCCGGGCGACCGGCTCCGGCCCGAGGAGATCGCCGGAGACCTGGCCGTGCTCGCCGGGTACGAGGGTCCAGAGTGGACGGTCGGCGCGGCGAGCGTGGTCCGCAGCTACCCCGGCCCGCACCCGCGCTACGAGATCCTGCACACCGCCGCGGTGTGAGCCCGGGCGCCGCCGCACCCGGGCTCCCCACGTGCTACCAGGCCCACGCCTCCGGGCCGGGTCCGCCCTTGCCGATCGGCGGGAACATCTCGTCCAGCCGGGCCAGCGTGGCGCTGTCCAGCGTGATCTCCAGCGCGTCCAGCGCGCCGGTGAGCTGCTCGCCGGTGCGCGGACCGATGATCGGCCCGGTCACACCGGGCCGGCTGAGCAGCCAGGCCAGGGCCACGTTGGCCGGGTCGTGGCCCAGCTCCGCGGCCAGCTTCTCGAACGCCTCCACCGTTTCCCGGTGCTCGTTCAGGCCCTCGCCCGCCCGGCCCTCGGTGGAGCGCGCACCGCTGCCCTCCCGCTGCTTGCGCAGCGCGCCGGAGAGCAGCCCGCCGTGCAGCGGGGACCACGGGATGATGCCGATCCCGTACGCCATCGCGGCCGGGACCACCTCCAGCTCGACGTGCCGGGTGAACAGGTTGTAGATGCACTGCTCCGAGACGAGGCCGAGGAAGTTGCGCGGCGCGGCGGCGGCCTGTGCCTGGGCCAGGTGCCAGCCGGCGAAGTTGGACGAGCCGACATAGCGCACCTTGCCCTGGGCGACCAGGATCTCCATCGCCTGCCAGATCTCTTCCCACGGGGTGGAGCGGTCCACGTGGTGCATCTGGTACAGGTCGATCCAGTCGGTCTGCAGGCGGCGCAGCGACTCGTCCGCTGCCTGGATGATGTGGCGTGCGGACAGGCCCTGCCCGTTGGGCCAGTCGGCCATCCTGCCGTACACCTTGGTGGCCAGGACGACCTTCTCCCGCCGGCCACCGCCCTGCGCGAGCCAGCGCCCGATGATGCCCTCGGTGATCCCCTCACCGAGCTTCCAGCCGTACACGTTGGCGGTGTCGAAGAAGTTGATGCCCAGCTCCAGCGCGCGGTCCATGATGGCGAAGCTGTCCGGCTCGGTCGTCTGCGGTCCGAAGTTCATCGTGCCGAGGCAGAGACGGCTCACCTTCAGGCCGGTACGACCTAGATTCGTGTACTCCATGGGAGCAACTCTGCCATGGCGCCGGTCAGTGCCGCTCGGCGATGAAGGGTCAGCTGCTCTCGCGCGCCGGAGCCGAGCCGAACAGCACGTCGTCCCAGCTGGGCAGCCGCTTGCGGGGCTTGTCGCCGGTCGCGTCGACCTGCCCGGCGCTCGCCGCACCCGTACGGCGCGGGCGCAGTACCGCGAGCGACGGTACGGCCGGCACCTCCTTGGGCGCGTCGGCGTCGTCGTCGAAGGCGCTGCCTGGCCGCTCGGCCATGCGCGAACCCGGCGCCAGCGCGGCCGGCTCGCCG
>DATEJJ010000773.1:0-10148 GCA_035278125.1 Rugosimonospora sp. | reverse complement strand
CCGGTCCCCCGGTCCGGGGGGCGGCGCGGCCATTGGCACGGCGCCGCCCGCGACGTGGGTCCGGGCCGCGACGTGGTCGAGCACGTGGCGCTCGTGCGGGAGTAGCGCCGGGGTCGCGGACGGCGGATGGGTGAGCCGGATCCACTGCGTGCCCGCGCCGTCCAGGTCCATCAGGGTCGTAGCCGGGCGTACGCGCCGGCCGGTATTCCGGTTCAGTCAGAACATCGTACCGGTACCGCGCCGCCGCCCGAGATATGTGGACAGTCCCACGGCGGCCAGCAGGGCGGCGCCGTTGAACACTGGGCTGGCCCAGGCGCTCGCGCCGGAGAGCGTCAACCCACTCACGCTGACCGATACGAACAGCACACCGACGATGGTCCCGAAGACGTTGAAGTGTCCCGGATTGATGGTGGTCGCACCGAGGAACACCGCGGCCAGCGCCGGGAACAGCAGGCTGGTACCGGTGTCGGCGGTCGCGCTGCCGGTGCGCGCCAGCTGCAGCACCCCGACCAGCCCGGCCAGCGAGCCGGCGATGAGGAACGCGAACCACACGCTGCGGTCCACCCGCAGCCCGACCAGGCGCGCGGAGCGCGGGTTGGAGCCGATGGCGTACAGGGCGCGGCCGTACGGGGTGTGCGCGAGCAGGTACCACGCGACGAGTACCGCGCCGAGCACCACGTACACCACCTCGGGCAGGCCGAACAGGGTACGCGAGCCGAAGTCGGTGAGCTTCTCGGAGATGCCGGTGATGATGGTCTGCCCGCCGGTGTACCACTGGATCAGACCGCCGAGCAGCGTGGCCATGCCGAGCGTGGAGACGAACGAGTTCATCCGGAACCGGGTGACCACCAGGCCGTTGACGGCGCCGATGAGCGCGCCGAGCAGCACGCAGGCGGCGACGGCCACGCCGAGCGGCAGGTGGTTGCGGGACATCAGGCCGGCGCACAGCACCGTGGCGGTGGCTGCGGTGGCGCCGACGGAGAAGTCGAAGAAGCCGCTCACCAACGGGAACAGGGCGGACAGCGCGAGCAGGGCGACCGCGGCCTGGGTACCGGTGACCACGTTGATGTTCCCGGCGGTGAGGAACGTGCCGGAGCTGCGCGGGAAGACCGCGAAGAACAGCGCGATGGCCACCATGAGACCGAGCAGGGCGAACCGTTCGGCCGCGTGCGCCAGTCGCTGCAGCGCGTCCCGCCTGGGCGGTGGCCCGGCGTCCCCGCCGGACGGGGTGGGGGCGGGCTCGGGTGCGGGCGAGGTCGGGGAGGAGGCCGAGGCGGGCAGCGTGGTCATGCGAAGCCTCCCGGGATCGGGGCGGTGGACTGGACGAGTTCGGTGAGCCGGTCGGCGGTCACGTCCGCGCGGGCCAACTGGCCGGCGATCCGGCCGGCGCGCAGGATCAGCACCCGGTCGCACACGCCGGCCAGCTCCACGAAGTCGGACGAGGCGACCAGGACGGCGCAGCCCAGCGCGGCGGTGTCGCGGATGGTCCGGTAGATGTCGGCCCGGGCCACCACGTCCACGCCCTGCGTCGGCTCGTCCAGCAGCAGTACCCGCGGGCGCCGGCGCAGCCACCGCGCCAGTACCGTCTTCTGCTGGTTGCCGCCGGACATGGTGGAGAAGGGTACGTCCGGCGAGGCGGCCTTGATGCCGAAACGCCGCATCAGCCCGAGGCTGTCCCGCCGCTCCGTGCGGCGCGGCATGCCCCAGGGTCGCCAGTACGAGGGCAGCACCGACGCGGACAGGTTGTCCCGGATGGCGAGGTCGCTGAACGCGGCCTCGCCGGCCCGGTCCTCGGGCACGTACGCCACGCCGCGGCGCATGGCGGCACCGGCGTGGCCGGGCGCGAACGCCGCCCCGTCCAGCGTGACCGTTCCGGCGTGCGGCCGGTCGCCGAAGATGCTGCGCAGCAGGGTGCTGCGGCCGGAGCCGACCAGCCCGGCGACGCCCACGATCTCGCCCTCGTGCAGGGTCAGGTCGATCCCGCGCAGCGGTCCGGCGTGCAGCCCGCTGACCCGCAACACGTCCCGACCGGCGCCCGGAGCCGGGTCTTGGCGCAGGCGCGCGCCCCCGACGCCTTCCCGGGTACCGCCGCCGGCCATCATGGCGATGATGTCGTCCTCGGTCGGCGAGGCGCCGAGGAGGGTACCGGCGTTGCGCCCGTCCCGGAACACGGTGAAGTCGTCCGCGACCGACAGCACCTCCTGCAGCCGGTGGCTGACCAGCAGGACGGTCTGGCCGCGTTCGGCGCGCCGGCGTACGGCGCGCAGCAGCAGGGTGGACTCGTGCTCGGCCAGGCTCGCGGTGGGCTCGTCGAGCACCAGCACGAACTGCGCGCCCTCCTGGTCCTGCAAGGCCCGCGCGATGGCCACCATGGTGCGCTCGGCCGGGCGCAGGGCGTTGATGGGGGTACCCGGGTCGACCGCCACCTCGTACGCGTCGAGTACCTGGCGGACCCGGCGCCGCAGGGCGGACCACCGGATCCGCCGGCCGGGTGCGACCGGGTACCCGGCGTCCAGCGCGAAGTTCTCCGCCACGGACAGGCCCGGGAACAGGCCCAGGTCCTGGTGGACGAAGCGGAGTCCGGCCTGCGCCGCGTGCCGCGCGGTGAAGTGCCGCGCGTCGTACCCGGTGCCGCGTACCCGGACCTGGCCGGCGTCCGCGTGGTGGACGCCGGCCAGGATCTTGATGGCGGTGGACTTGCCCGAGCCGTTGCCGCCCAGCAGGGCGTGCACCTTGCCCGGGCGCAGGGACAGGTCCACGCCGTCGAGCGCCAGTGTCCCGCCGAACCGTTTGGTCAGTCCGGTGACGGCGAGCACGGGCGGCGGGGCGGTCGTCAAGACACGCCCCACGCCTTCTTGTACGCGGTCTCGAAGTCCACCGGCGGCTGGTACGCCTGGCCGGCGGCGGGCAGGTTGTGGTCGGCGTCGATCACCTGGAGGCCGTCGCCCTCCACCTCGGGCTGCTGTCCATTGAGGACCCGGATGGCCTCGTCGATGGAGCCCCACGCGCCCCACGCGGGGGCGTAGCCGACCGCGCAGTTCTGGCCCTTGCCGGTGCGGATGAGGGCCAGGTTGGCGGTGTCGCCGAAGCCGCCGCACACCTCCAGCTTGCTGGCCCGGCCGGAGGAGACGATGGCCTGGGCGAAGCCGCCGATGAGCCAGCCGTCCACCGGTACCGCGACCGCGTTGGCGTTGGGTACCTGTAGCAGCGCGGTGGCGAACTTGGTGTTGGCCTGGTTGCTGACGAAGTCGTTGTTGGACAGGTCGAGCTGCTTGGCGACCGAGCAGCCGGAGCAGGTGGCGAGTTCGGTGGTGAAGCCTTCGGTGATCCACGGCCCCCAGATCGGGTCGGTGAAGTTCAGCAGCAGTACCGACGCCTTGCCGCCGGTCTTGGCGATCAGCCAGTCCGCGCGCATCTTGCCGCTCAGTTCCCAGTACTGCTTGATGGTCGTGTCCTTGAGCTGCAGGCGCTCCGTGGCCCACAGCTTGGTGCCGCCGGTGGCGTCGCAGTCCGCGCCGCCGGCGCCGACCACGGTGACCCCGGCCGCCTTCGCCTCCTGGAACGGCTGCTTGATGCTGGCGCAGTCGATGCCGACCGGGAGGATGACGGTGGCCTTGGCGCTGGTGGCCTGGCGCACGCAGGTGCCCCAGCCGTTCGGGTTGAGCTGGCCGTCGCAGACGTGCGTCGTCCAGCCGACCAGCTTGGCCGCGCTGACCGCCGCCTGGGTCGGGGTGACGCAGGACGGCACTTGCTGGCCGCAGGAGATGACCCACACGCTGACTCCGGCCTTGGCCTTGGCCGGCGTGGTGGGCGGGGTGCCCAGCTCCCCCTTGTACAGAGTGTCCAGTGTGGACTGGTAGGTGGTGCCGGTGCCGCCGCTCGCGGCCGAACCGGTCGAGCCGCTCGTGCCGCTGCTGGAGCTGCTGGAGCCGCACGCCGCGGCGGCCAGCGCCACGGCCAGCAGCGCCGCCGCGGAGCCGAATCTATTTACCTTCACTGTCTGTCCTCCTTGTCCGGCAGTGGGGTGTCCTGCCAGTGGTTGGTACCGGGCGGTGCGGCCTCATTTCAGCGCGATCGGGTTGAGCGGGGCGCCCACCCCGCCGGTCACCGGCAGCGGCGCGGCCACCAGCAGGAACTCGTACCGCCCGTCGGCGGCGCAGTCCCCGGCCAGCGCCTCCAGGTCGAACATCTCGCCGAGCAGCAGCCCCATGTTCGGGATGGCGATCTGGTGCAGCGGCGAGAAGCAGGGCGGCTCGAACTCGTACGGGCGCACCTCGAAGCCCCACGTATCGGTGGCCGCCGCCGCGATCTGGGTGCGGTACAGCCAGTCCAGCGTGGTGAACGAGAACCCCGGCGCGGGACCGTTCGCGTACTCGCCCCAGAACCCGCGCCGCCGGCACCGCGCCAGCTGCCCGGTGCGTACCAGCACGATGTCGCCCCGCCCGACCGCGGCGGTCGGGCCCTGCGCGTCGATGGTGGCGTGCAGGTGCTCCTCCAGGATGGCGAAGCCGTCGGGCAGCTCCCCGTCGGTACCGACCGCGCGGCCCACGTCCAGCAGCACGCCGCGGCTGACGAAGTCGGCGGCCAGCCGCTCGATCCCGGTTACCTGGTCGCCGGCGCTGGTCACCACCCGGTCGCACGGCCGGCCGTTCCACGCCTGCTTGTGGTCGAAGATGTGGCCCAGCCCGTCCCACTGGGTGCCGGACTGCAGCGGCAGTACCACCAGGTCGTCGGCGCCGCCGAAGCCGTGCGCGAAGCCCTGCACCCCGGCCGCCGCGTCCAGACCGGACTCGGTCATCGTGTGCAGCGGGTTGATCCGCCCGCGGAACCCGTTCTGCGGGCCCTGCGCGTTGAACTCCTGGGCCAGGGAGATGCTGCGTCCACTGTGGACCAGCGTAGCCGCCGCCGCCCGCTTGCCGTCGTCGATGTAGTTGAGCGTGCCGCGCACGTCGTCCGGCCCCCACCGGCCCCAGTTGCGGTACCGCTCGCGGGCGATCGCCAGCTCCTTCTCCAGCGGGCCCATCAGACCTCCCCTCCGAGCAGGCGGGTGGCGTTGCCGCCGCGGATCGCGGTACGTGCCGTGGAGTCCAACGGGGCGGCGGACAGCCGGGTGATGGGGTCGGTGACGCCCATGTCGAACGGGTAGTCGGTGCCGAGCACCACCTGCCCGGCACCGGCGGCGGCGACCAGGTGCGCCAGGCCCAGGGGCGTGAACACCAGCGAGTCGAACCAGATGCGGCGCAGGTACGCGCTGGGCGGCTCGGCGCAGCCGCGCGCATCCGGGCGGTGCTGCCAGGCGTGGTCGGCCCGGCCCGCGTAGGTGGGCAGGTACCCGCCGCCGTGCGCGGCGCACAGGCGCAGCCGCGGGTACCGGTCGAGGACCCCGGAGAAGATGAGCCGGGACAGCGCGACCGTGGTCTCCACCGGCTGTCCCACCGTGTTGCCGAGGTAGTGGTCGGCGAGCCGGGCGCCGAGGCTGCACCCCCACGGGTGGATGAACGCGAACACGCCCAGCTGCTCCAGCGCCGCCCAGACCGGCTCGTGTGCCGGGTCGTCCAGTTCGCGACCGTCCACAGTGGTGGATATGCTGACACCGCGCAGCCCGAGCCGGGTCACCGCGTGGTGCAGCTCGGCGACGGCCAGCTCCGGGTGGCCCAGCGGCAGGGTGCCGATGCCGGCCAGCCGCCCGGGTGCCTTGGCGCAGTGCGCGGCGACCGCCTCGTTGGTGGCCCGGGTGAACTCGACCGCCAGCCCCGGCGCGGCCCAGTAGTGGTGCATCGGCATCGGCCCGACCACCTGGACGTCGATGCCCATCGTGTCCATGTCGGACAGTCGGGTGTCCACATCGGTCAGTCGGGGCAGCAGCCGGTCCAGCTGCGCCCGGTTGACCTCCAGGCTGCGCGCCGAGTGCCCGGCCCGCTCCGCCGCCTGCTCGGCCGCCAGGCCGTCACCGCCGGCCACCAGCGCCTCCGCCGCCGGCACCGCCAGGTGCGCGTGCACGTCAACCGATTTCATGCCGCCGCCCGGAGGAATTCCAGCGTCTGCGACATCAGCCGGGCCGGGTCCGCGCCCGGCGTGTCCGGGTGCATCTCCCACTCCACCAGCTGCAGCGAGTTGTCCAGCACCAGCCGCACCCGGGGCATCCGGCGGTGCATGAACGCCTTGAGCGCCTGCTCCACCGGCTCGTCCCCGTCGAGCACGTCGGCCAGTACCACCGCGTCCTCCGCGCACATGGCCGCGCCCTGGGCGATCAGCGGCGGGCAGGCGTGCGCCGCGTCGCCGATGACGATGACCCGGCCCCGGTACCACGGCTCGGGTACCCGGACCGCCTCGATCCAGCGGTAGTCCACCATGGTGTCCGCGGTCAGCGTCTCGCGGATGCGCCCCCAGGTGCCGCCGTACCCCGCGGACCGCTCCCGCAGCAGCGCCCCGGCCGGCCGCTCGCCGATCAGCGCCGGGTCCAGGTTCTCGTCCAGCAGGTACGCGTAGCACCGGTCCGCCGAGATCGGGCTGTACCCGGCCTTGAAGCGCGGCCCGCCGTAGTACAGCTCGGCGCAGTCCATGGCCGGCGGGCGCTGGGCCACGATCCGCCAGATGCCCATGCCCACCGGCTGCGGCCGGGCCTCGATCCCGAGCAGGTCCCGCACGTGCGACCGGATCCCGTCCGCCCCCACCACCAGGTCGTAGCTCTCGTGCACGCCCCCGGTGAGGGTGACCTCCACCCGGCTCGGCGACTGCGTGAACGACTCGACCGTGGTACCCAGCCGGACCCGCACCCCGGCGGCGTACACCGCGCGGCACAGCGTCTCCTGCACGGCGGAGCGCAGCGAGCCCACGGTCGGCGGCAGGTCCGGGCCGCCGGTGGGCGGCGTGGGTACCTCGGCGATCAGCGAGCCGTCCGCGCGGCGCATGCGCAGCCGGTCGAACGCGACGCTGTGCGCCAGCACCTCGTCCAGCACGCCCACCCGGCGCAGCGCCCGCAGCGCGTTGCCCTGCAAGGTGATCCCGTGCCCCACGCCGACCCAGCGCGGGGACACCTCGGCCAGCTCCACCTCGACGCCCCGCTGGGCCAGGGCCAGGCACAGCACGCTGCCGGTGATGCCGCCCCCGACAACGAGGACCCTGCGCACAGCCATGGGGCCATCCCTCCAGCTCGGTTGCTGGGACGTTAACGAGCCGCGCCACGGGGGCGGAAATGGTCAACCGGGATGCGAGCCATCGGCGCGCCGGATGGGCGCCGCTCAGCCGCGCTCGACCAGCTCCACGAGGTTGCCCTCGGGGTCGCGTACGAACGCCATCCGCACGCCCGGCTCGGGCGACGGGCGCGGCGCCATGACCGGCCCGGCGCCCAGCTCCAGCAGGCGCGCGTACCCGGCGTCCAGGTCCGCGACGGCCAGCGCGACGTGGCCGTACCCCTCGGTCAGCACGGCGGCCGGCGGGTCCGCGGCGCGCAGCCCCGGCTCGGAGCCGGGGCGGTGCAGGAGCTCTATCCGGTACCCGTCGGGGCTGCGCAGCATCACGATGCTCAGCGCGAACGCGTCCAGGGTCACCTCGAATTCCCGGCTGAGCCCGAAGGCCGCGGCGTACCAGCCCGCGGCGGCGTCCAGGTCCCGCACGTTGATGCCCACATGGTCGAACCGGAAGGCGCTCACCGTACCTCCCGGTTCGCTCCGCGGCCCGCCCTATGTGCCGTCTTCCCTCCGCGGTGGCCGCCGCCGCTGGTTGCGGCTCGTGGCGCGTCAGTCCAGACGGCACGGCGGGCCGCTGCGCTCACGGTGCGACCATCCCGGCGGACAGGTCGATGTCGGCGCCGCACAGCCCGGGCATGGCGAGCATGGCGAGCACCGCCGCGCCCACCTCGTGCTCCTCCACCAGCCGGCCCAGCGCGGCCCGCCCGACGAACGCGCGCTCCGCCTCCGCCTCCGTGGTACCGGTGGCCCGCGCCTCCAGCGCGAAGTTGCGCGCCATCCGCGGCCCGCGTACCGGCCCGGGGGACAGCGCGTTCACGTTCACGCCCAGCGGACCCACCTCGAACGCGAGGGTACGGGTGAGCCCCAGCACCGCCATCTTGCTCGCCGCGTACGGGGTGCGGCGCACCAGCGGGCGCTTGCCGGTGACCGAGGCGACGTTGATGACGTCGCCGGAGCCGCGCGCGACCATCGGCGGCAGGAACTCGCGGCACATCAGGTAGATGCTGCGCACGTTGGCCGCGAACACCGCGTCCCACTCGTCCGGCGGGATGTCCACCAGCGGCGCCACCGGACCGCCGACGCCGGCGTTGTTCACCAGGATGCTGACTGACTCGTCAGACAGCTCGGCACCCAGCGCCGCCACCGCACCCGGGTCGGACACGTCCGCCGTGGCGATCCGCGCCGCGGATGCCCCGCCCGGCAGCAGCCCGGCTGTCTCGGCGAGCTTCTCCCGTACCCGCCCGACCAGAACCACGCGCACGCCGGCACCGGACAGCGCCACCGCGATCGCCCGCCCCAGCCCGTTCCCGGCGCCGGTCACCAGCGCCGTCCGTGGGCGGGTCACGGGGTGGGCAGCCAGGGCGGCGGGCCGTCGAACGGGGCGGCACGCAGGTCGCCGGAGCGGGCGTGGCCCTCGAACAGCTCCACCCGGGCCGCCCGGCCGCACACCCGGCCCAGGTCCGCGCTCGCCGCCGGGTCGGTCACCTCCTGGTACGTCACCGTCTTGAGGTACTTGCCCACCCACAGGCCACCGGTGTACCGGGCCGCGCCCCGGGTGGGCAGCACGTGGTTGGTACCGATCACCTTGTCACCGTACGAGACGCAGGTACCCGCGCCGAGGAACAGCGCGCCGTACTGCGACATCCGGTCCAGCGCTTCGCGCGGGTCCGCGGTCAGCACCTCCACGTGTTCGGCCGCGAACCCGTCCGCCAGCGCGTACGCCGCGGCCAGGTCGTCCACCACGATCACCTGGCCGTGGTCGCGCCAGGCGGGGCCGGCGAAGTCGCGGGTGGGCATGCCGGGCAGCAGCCGCGCCACGTGCCCGAGCGCCGCCTGCGCCACCCGGGCCGAGGTGCTGATCAGGATCGCCGGCGAGTCCGGCCCGTGCTCCGCCTGGCTGAGCAGGTCCACCGCCACGGTCAGCGGGTCGGCCGTGTCGTCGGCGATGACCAGGATCTCGGTGGGGCCGGCGAACAGGTCGATGCCCACCTCGCCGTACAGCTGCCGCTTGGCCTCGGCCACGTACGCGTTGCCCGGCCCGGCGAGCAGGTCCACCCGGTCGACCGACTCGGTACCCAGGGCCAGCGCGGCCACCGCCTGTACCCCGCCGAGCAGGTAGATCTCGTCCGCGCCGGCGAGGTGCATGGCGGCCACGGTGGCGGCCGGCACCTCGCCCCGGATCGGCGGGGTACACGCGACCACCCGGGGTACCCCGGCCACCTTGGCGGTCACGATCGTCATGTGCGCCGAGGCGACCAGCGGGTACCGGCCGCCGGGCACGTACGCGCCGGACGCCCGCACCGGGATGTGCTTCTGTCCCAGGTGGACACCGGGCAGCGTCTCCACCTCGAAGTCGACGAGCGTTTCCCGCTGGTGCCGGGCGAACCGGCGCACCTGCGCCTGCACCCAGCGGATGTCGTCCAGCGTCTGTGCGGGTACCGTCGAGATGATCTTGTCGATGTCCTCGGCGTCGAGGCGGAACGACGCGGGTGACCACCCGTCGAACTTCTCGGAGTATTCGCGGACCGCGGCGTCACCGCGGGCGCGGATGTCGGCGATGACGCCGGCGACGGTCTGCCGCACGGCGTCCAGGTCGGCGCTGACCTGGGCGGCCGGTACCGCCTGCTTGAGGTGGACGGGCATCGGGCTCCTTCCGAAAGTGTCGGGGAGACGGGGGTCAGGGCAGCCAGGCGCGGCCGGCGGCGGTGACGGTCAGCTCGTAGGACAGCCCGCGCGGCCCCTGGTTGGCCAGGTACGCCACGGCCGCGGCCACCTGGCCCTGGTCGGCCGAGGCGTCGGCGGGCACGCCCTCCTCCACCATGCGCAGCGCGGTCTTGGCCGAGTCGATCGGCGCGTCGACCACGAGCAGGCAGGCGCGGATGCCCTCGGGGCGCAGCTCCTGGGCGGCCGCGTGCACCATGGCCCGCAGCCCGGCGTGGCCCGCCGCCCACAGCCCGC
>DATEJJ010000772.1:0-18340 GCA_035278125.1 Rugosimonospora sp. | reverse complement strand
CGTTCGACGCGGGCGACCAGCATCGCCAGGTCGGCGGCCAGGTACGGCGGCGGCGACGGGCCCGCCCGTACCAGGCGCAGGGCCCGGCGGGCGTGCACCGCCGCCTCGTCGAGGTCACCGCGGGCCATCCAGTACCGGGCCAGCTGGCCGCGGTTCCTGGCGCGGTGCAGCGCCCACCGGACGCGCAGGGACCGCATGCCTAGCGCAGCGGTTCGCAGTGGTTGGGCGAGCGACCGGCGAACGCGGGGTCGGCGAGCAGCGCGAGCAGCCCGGCGAGGCCGATGGCCAGCATGACGAAACGGCGGATCCGGTTCCTCATCGCCGGCCTCCGTCCAGCGGCTGCGGTTCGCAGTGGTTCACCACGATATGCGCGTGGGCCGGCTCGGCGAACAGCGCGAGCAGCCCGGCCAGGCCGGTGGCCAGCATCAGGAAACGGCGTAGGACGTTCTTCATTGACTGCCTCATGCCACCGACGGCGTTCCATCCCGTTCCACGTTGACAGCAGGATGCCAACGCAAATCAGGCGGAAATCGAGGGTACCCTTCCGTCGCGCGGGGGGCCCGGAACGCTGATAAACTATCGTCGATGGGCCGACATCTTCCCCCGTGGATGCCGGCCCATCAGTCTGACCCGGGACGCGGGGACCGGGCGGGCGGCGACTACCACGCCGGGCCGTTCAGCATGGACGAGCCCACCGAGCGGGAACGGCTCGGGCTACTGGAGCGCTACCGCGATGAGGATACCCAGGGCACTGCTGGAGTCCCTGCCGGTACGGGAATCGTGGCGCTGTCTGGAGATCGGCGCCGGAGCGGGATCGATCGCCCGCTGGTTGGCGGCTCGCTGTACCGCCGGCCGCGTGCTGGCCGCGGACATCGACACCCGCCATCTGAGTACCGGCGGTCTGCCCAATCTCTACGTCCAGCAGGTGGACATCGCGACGCACGATTTCGCCCCCGGGTCGTTCGACCTCGTCCACGCCCGGGCGGTGCTGTGCCACCTGCCCGCCCGGGACGAGATCGTCCAGCGTGCCTGCGGCTGGCTCACGCCCGGCGGCTGGCTGGTCGTCGAAGACGTGTACACGTTGCCTGCCGGCGCCAGCCCGTACCCGGCGATGAACCGCTACGCGGTGGCCGCCGAGCGCAGTGCCCGGCAGCGCGGCGCGGACATGCAGTGGGGCAACAAGCTACCCGCGCTGATGGCGCGCGGCGGCCTCGTCAACGTCGGCGTGGACACCAGGCCACGACTGGTCGGGTCCGGGGGAGTCGCCGACGAACTCTGGCGGGTGAACCTGACGCAGGCCGGTGGGCGCCTGGTCCGGGACGGGCTGCTCGCCCAACAGGAGCTGGACGAGTGCCTGGTGCTGCTCGACGCCCCGGCGTTTCTCGACATCCGGTACTTCAGCGTCGCCGCCCGCGGCCAGCGCGTCGCCGGTTGAGGAATCCCGGTCAGATATTCGCGTTGCGCGGGCGGCGACGATAGGGGTATGAGCGCGGAGAGCGTGGACGACCTCGTCGTCCCGTACTGGCTGACCGCATCCACCGAAGCCGCCTCGGCGTCTTTCCTCCGCATGCTGCGGCGCCTGCCCCGGCTGCTGCTGCGGGCCGGGCAGATGGCATGGCAGACCAGCCGGGCCGACACGCTCGCCGTCGTCGGCTTCGGGCTGGCCGGCGGGGTCGCGTCCGGGGTGGGCCTGGTCAACGTCGTCGGGGTCCTCGACGGGCTGCTGCGGGCCGGGCCGACGCCCGAGCGACTGCGGGCCGCGGCACCGTCGGTGTTGGTCATGGTCGTCGCCGGCGCCCTGCGCACCCTGCTGTCCAGCGCGGCCACGTCCGCGCAGGGCCGCCTCTCGCCCCAGGTGGGCCAGGCCGCGGAGATGCGGCTGCTGGAGCTGACCACCCGGGTCGACCTGGCCACCTTCGACGACGCCGACTGGCGGGACATGATGCACCGGGCCCGGGACCGCGGCATCGACGCCGCGCAGCGGATCGTCGACGAGGCCATCGGGCTCGGTACCAGCCTTGTCTCACTGGGCGCGGCGGCCACCGTGCTCGCCGTCCTGCATCCGGTGCTGCTGCCGTTGCTGTTCGTCGCCGTGCTGCCGAACTTCTGGGCCGCGGTGCGCTCGGCCCGGCTCGGCTACCGCCAGCAGCTGCGCCTGATCACTGTGCTGCGTCGCAAATGGATGCTGTCCGACCTGATGGCCGAGCGCAGCGAGGCGGCTGAGCTGCGCGCGTTCACCCTCCAGCGGTACCTGCTCGACGAGGTGCGCCGGCTGCTGCGCGTGGCGACCGGGGCGCAGATGGACGTATCGGCGGCGCAGGTACGGACCAACCTGATAGGGCACGCTCTGGGCGCGGTCGCCACCGGGGCAGCGTACGCGGCACTCATCGGGCTGCTGCTGGACGGCCGGATGCCGATCGCGGTGGGCGGGGCCGCCGCCTATGCCATCAGCACCGGCATCAGCCAGCTCGGCCAGGTCGCGTTCGCCATCAATCATCTGTACGAGAACGGCTTGTACTTCAACGACTACGAGAGCTTCGGCGCCCTGGCCCGGCAGCGTGCCGAACCGGTCGGCGGCCCGCCGGTGCCCGAGGGGTTCGACACGCTCACCGTCACCGGGGTGAGTTTCACCTATCCCGGTACCGACCGCCCGGCGGTCCGCGACGTCAGCCTCACCGTCCACAGCGGACAGACGATCGCGCTCGTCGGCGAGAACGGTTCGGGAAAGTCCACACTGGCCAAACTGCTGGCCGCCCTGTACCGGCCGGACGCCGGCACGATCGCGTGGGACGGTACCGACACCGCCACGCTCGCCCCCGACCGGCTCCGCGAGCGGGTCGCCGTCATCATGCAGGAGCCCACCCGCTGGCCGCTGACCGCGGCGGCCAACATCACCGTCGGGCGCCACGACCGCCTCGCCGACACCGCCGACATCGAATCGGCCGCCCGCAAGGGCGACGCCCACGAGTTCATCACCGAGCTTCCCCGCGGCTACGCCACCCTGCTGTCCCGACACTTCACCGACGGCGCGGACCTGTCCGGCGGCCAGTGGCAACGACTCGCCATCGCCCGCGCGTTCTTCCGGGACGCACCACTGCTCATCTGCGACGAACCCACCGCCAACCTCGACGCGCGCGCCGAACACGCCGTGTACCAACGGCTCCGCGAACTGGCCGCGGGTCGTACCGTCATCCTCATCACCCACCGCATGGCCAGCGTCCGCGACGCCGACCACATCTACGTCCTGGACCACGGCGCCGTCGTCGAACACGGCCGCCACGACGAACTCATGTCCCTCGGCAGCCGCTACGCCACCCTGTTCACCCTCCAGGCCGACGCATACCAGCCCCGCGCACCCGTGCGCTGACGTCAGCAGGACGGCCCGGTTCGCAGATGCCGGCAAAGATTACCCCCGAGCATCCCTAAACAGGCGCCAACCGGGCAGCCGGTGTTAAACATGGTGATGTCCAACCTTCTTCGTCCAAGGTGGGGGAGTCAACTGTGTGTGGAATCGTGGGGTGGGTCAGCTACACGCGGGACCTGCGTGAGGAAGCCGCCATCATCCGGGCCATGACGGCCACGATGAGCCTGCGCGGCCCTGACGCGGAAGGCGTGTGGCTCGCCCGCCACGCCGGGCTGGGGCACCGGCGGCTCGCGGTGATCGATCTGGTCACCGGCGCGCAGCCGATGACGGTGGAGCACGACGGCACGACGCTCGCCGCGATCACGTACAGCGGCGAGGTGTACAACTTCCGGGAACTGCGCGAGGAACTGCGCGGGTACGGGCACTCGTTCCGTACCGCCAGCGACACCGAGGTGGTGCTGCGCGCGTACCTGCAATGGGGTGAATCCTTTGCCGAACGCCTCAACGGCATGTACGCCTTCGGGTTGTGGGACGCCACCCGCGAGACGCTGCTGCTGGTGCGCGACCGGATGGGCATCAAGCCGCTCTACTACCAGGTTGTTCCCGACGGCGTGGTGTTCGCGTCCGAGCCCAAGGGGATCCTCGCGCATCCGGCGGTGCCGGCGGTCGTCGACGGGGACGGCTTGCGCGAGTTGCTGGCCCTGGTGAAGACGCCGGAACACGGCATCTACCGCGACGTGCGCGAGGTCCGCCCGGGACAGGTGGTACGGGTCGACGCCGCCGGGGTGCACCGGCGCCGGTACTGGAGCCTGGCGCCCAGGGAACACACCGACGACCTGCCGACCACCATCCGCACGGTGCGGGAACTGCTCGACGACATCGTGGCCCGGCAGCTCATCGCGGACGTACCGCTGTGCGCGCTGCTCTCCGGTGGCCTGGACTCCTCGGCCATCACCGCGCTGGCGGCGGCGCAACTGCGGGAGGGCGGCGCCGGGCCGGTGCGGTCGTTCGCGGTCGACTTCGTGGGACAGACCGAGAACTTCCAGCCCGACCCGATGCGCGACACGCCGGACGCGCCGTTCGTGCATGACGTGGCGGAACTGGTGGCCGCCGAGCACGCCGACATCGTGCTGCACACAGCCGAACTGATGGATCCGCTGCACCGCGCGGGTGTACTGGGCGCGCTGGACCTGCCGCCCTCGCTCGGCGACATGTACACGTCGCTGTATCTCCTGTTCCGGGCGGTACGGCAGCGCTCGACCGTGGCGCTGTCCGGCGAGTCGGCCGACGAGGTGTTCGGCGGGTACCGCTGGTTCCACGATCCGGACACGGTGCACGCCGACACGTTCCCGTGGATGGCCGCGTTGCGCGCCATGGCACCCGAGCACGACGAGGCGGGTGCCGCGCTGTTCGATCCGAGTTTCGCCCGCAAACTGGACCTGCCCGGGTACCGGGACGCGGCGTACCGGCAAGCACTGTCCGAAGTGGAGGGACTGCCGGGTGAGGAGCCGCTGGAGCGGCGCATGCGCGAGGTCTTCTACCTGCACCTCACCCGGTTCGTGCAGGTCCTGCTGGACCGCAAGGACCGGATGAGTATGGCGCACGGGCTGGAGGTACGGGTGCCGTTCTGCGACCACCGCCTGGTCGAGTACGTGTACAACACACCCTGGTCGATGAAGACCTTCGACGGCCACGAGAAGAGCCTGCTGCGCGCGGCAACGGCTGACGTGCTGCCCGCGTCGGTGGTGGCCCGCCGCAAGGTGCCGTACCCGTCCACCCAGGACCCCGCGTACGAGCAGGCACTGCGGCACCGCATGCGGGACCTGCTCGACGATCCGGACGCCCCGCTGCTGCCGATGCTGGACACGTCGGCCGCCCGTGCCCTGGTCGACGACTCCGGATACGAGGGGAGCACGTTCGGCGGCGCCCGCCGTTCCCTGGAGTTGACCCTCGCGGTCAACGACTGGCTCACCCGCTACCCGGTACGCCTACACATCGACTGAACCTGAGCCGTCCGGAGGTCGGCGCGGTCAGTCCAGTCGCGCAAGGTCCTCGGCACGGAACGGAAGGAGTTCCTCGGCGTGGCCCAGTCGAACCTTGCGCGCCCAGGCGGGATCGGACACCAGCGCCCGCCCGACCGCGACCAGGTCGAACTCGCCCCGGTTCAGGAATTCCACCACCCGCTCCAGGCCATCGACCTCCGCGCCCTCGTTGGCGAGTAGTGCGGCGAGAAACTCGCTGTCCTGTAGCCCGACGGAGCCCACCGCGATGGTGGGAATTCCGGTCAGCTTCCGGACCCAGCCCGCGAACGTCAGCGGCGAACCGTCGAACTCAGGCAGCCAGAATCGCCGGGTGGAGCAGTGGAACAGGTCGACGCCGGCCCCGGCCAGCTCGGCGAGTATCAGGTCGAGTTCGGCCGGGGTACTGGCGAGGCGGGCGTCGAAGTCGGTGATCTTCCACTGGGACAGGCGGAAGCAGATCGGGAAGTCCGCGGATACGGCTCGCCGGCAGGCGCGGACCACATCAGCGGCCAGCCGCGTACGGCGGACGGCGTCGCCGCCGTACCGGTCGGTCCGCTGGTTCGTCCGGCGCCACAGGAACTGGTCGATGAGATAGCCGTGCGCGCCGTGCAATTCGATACCATCGAACCCGAGCCGCTGCGCGTCGGCAGCGGCGCGCCCGAAGGCGTCCACCACCTCCGCGATGTCCGACTCGGTCATCGGCCGACCTCCCGCCACGCCATGCAGGTCGATACCGGACGGACCGACGGGTTCGACCCCCGGGTGCGGCGGATCGGCGGACCTGCGGTCCATCCCCACGTGCCAGAGCTGCGGCATGATGGCGCCGCCTTCGGCGTGTACCGCATCGACAATGGCTGACCAGCCAGCAAGTGCGGCCGTCCCGTGGAAGACCGGCACGCCGGTACGGTTGCGCGCGGCCCGGTGGTCGACGACGGTGCCCTCGGTGATGATGAGGCCCACATCGTTGGCTGCCCGGCGCCGGTAGTAGGCCGCCATCTCCGGCGTCGGCACGCCATCGGCGGACGCTTCGCGGGTCATGGGTGCCATGACGATGCGGTTCCTGAGTACCAGGTTGCGGACCGTGAACGGGCTGAAGAGCGCGGTGGGAACCGGGGGCCGCGGATCGCGCAGTCGCAGAGTGGTCATGTCATGTCGGCGCGTGCGAGTTCGAGGGCATGGGACACCGGCATGACGGTCGGCAAGCCGAACACCTCCACGAGCCGCTCCAGCCGGTCGACCGGCGAACCGCCGATGACGCGCACCGGGATGTTGGCCTGCTCCAGCGTCGACAAGAGGAGTTCGTCACACATCGTGCGGAACTCCTCGGAGACGGGGCGGTGCCCGTCGGCCACCAGAGGGAACTCGATCGGCAGGTGGGCGAAAGCGTCATACGCCTTCCTGGCGTGTCGGAGCATCACCGCACCCATCGCGTCGATGACGTCTTCGAAGAGACGGCGTTGCTCGGCAGAGCTGAATCCGCCGCCGTCGAGCACCTTACCGGGATGCAGGCCGACCCGTACCCGGACCTTTCCGTAGACCCACTCGTGCAGCGACGATCCATCGGAGATGTACCCGGACGGGAGCCTGCTCTCGTGTACAGCCCGTTCGGTGTAGCGGATCATGCCCAGCTGGAACAGCTCGGGGACGGAGCAGTCCTCCAGTTGCCTGCCAGGCAGCGCCTCGGGCAGGATCTCCCGCATCGTTCTGGCGTGCGTCCGGGGGATACCGGTCAGGTGCGACAGCGCCATCGAGGTCGTCGTCTTTCCCGACGAGTATGTGCCCGAGATGGCCAGCCTCACCGGGTACCGTCGCCGGTCCCGGGCAGCTGGTGGCCGACCGAGTACCGCACGGTGGTTCCGCCGTGCGTACCGGCCATGTTCGACACCCTCCACCGGGCGCCATCGTGCTCGACGATGCTGCTGCGCTTCACGCTTGTGGTGCACGGCACGGCAACATCGAGCGGCTGGTACGGGTTGTCGCGCCACATGTCGACCCGGCGCATCCACAGGGTACTGCTCTGCGTGCGATCGAGGTCGTCCAGCCGGTACAGCAGCGCCTGGCCCAACTGGGCCAGCACGATCGTCGAGTCGGCCAGGTATGTCGACGGATGGTCAGCTCCCGGTGTGAGAGCCGCCGCGTCCACCGTGCGGACCGTGGCCGATGCCAGCCGGTTCGGCGTGTCCAGGATGACGTCCGCGATGTCGTGCAGGTGGTTCTGGTACCCGACCGAGTGGTGCGGTGCCGCGGGCACGTCGAGCCGGCGCCGGTCGGGGTCGACGGGGCGGATCGGGAAGTCGACGTCGTGCTCGATCTCGCACCGCACCCGGATGTTGCCGACATCGCAGTCGAAGTGCGAACTCCAGCCGTCGGGCGTCGACTGGCTCGGGTGCCGCTCGCGCTCGACAATGTGCAGCTGGACGTGGTCCAGGTCGACGTGCGGGGTCGCGCCCGACTTCATGACGAACCGTCGCAGCCACGCTCGGGACGCCTGGTCCGCACCGACGTGGTAGCCGTTGGCCAGGAATGCCTCCACCAACCACACGCTGAGCGTGAGAGCGTCGATGCTGCTCAGGTGTGGAGCCGCTGCTGAGCCGTCCTTGCACGACCAGTCCGCCGGATAGCGGACCTCAGCCAAGCCGTTGGCGCGCCGTCCGGCCGACCCGCCACCCCCGGGTGGGTCGGCGTGGGGATCGCTGTGCCAGGCCAGGCCGACGATCCGCGGCAGCACGCGGCGGTAGCCGCTACCAAAGTAACGGTCGGCCGCCGGCCCCAGGATGGTGTCGATATGAACGCCCCGAACCTCCACCGGCGTCGCGTCGGACATGTGCTGCGGCGCGCTGCCGGCCGAGCCCACCTGCGAGGACGTCCCGCTGCCCAGAAGCAGCGTGGATGCAGACATCGGGTCCCCGACAATGTTGGTCGATGTGACGCGTCGACTGTGACAGGTGACATCGCCCGTGTCAACCAAATGGACAGGCTGGTCGTGGCAGGGCGTGCCGGCACAGCATACCCTTGTCATCGGCAGCCACGGGAAGGCACGTCGATGCTTGAGCGATCACTTCGCCGATACTGCAGATCGGTAGCCCAGAATATTCCGATTCCTCGACCATTCTCCATCCAGGTCCTCTGTGAGGAACTGGCTATCAAGAATGGACGCCGCATCCACCTCCACCCTTACCCCCCGGAGATGGCCGGCGAGGACATGCCCTGCGGCATGTGGGTGGCTACCGCGGCCGCGGACCACATCTTCTTCGAGAAGAAGACCAGCCAGTACCACCAGGGCCACATCATCCTGCACGAGGTCGGCCACATGCTGTGTCGTCACACGATGACCGACGCCGCCGGGTACCTGCTCGGCACCCGCGCCGACCAGGAAGGCAGTGACCTGGTCCTGGACGCCGACCAGGTCATGGGCGCACTGCTGCGTACGAGCTACTCGGACCGCCAGGAACGCGAGGCGGAGCTGGTGGCCAGTATGATCCTGGAGCGCGCCATGGCCTGGGACAGCAAGAACGCCACCGCCGGAGAGCGCTACTTCGGGGAAGTCCTGGGATTCGAGTGACCGGGGGCGGTGCAGGACGATGACAGAGGTGGCTGGGGTTACACATCGGATCGGCGTCATCGGGTTCGGCATGATCGGCCAGGCGCTCACGCGACCATGGATCGAGGCCGGCCACCGCGTGACCGTCGGCAGCCGGACCCCCGACCGCCGCCGGGTCGAGGTGGCGGCGTGCGGAGACGCCAGGTGTACCGACCAGGCCACCGCGATCCGGGAAAGCGACGTGGTCGCGCTGTGCGTGCCGTACTCCGGTCTGGAGCAGGTGCTCGAAGCTGAGGTGGACTGGACCGGGAAGGTGGTGGTAGACGCCACCAACCCGGTCGCGCTGTCCCCCGAGGGCCGGCTGGTATCGGTGCTGCCGGCACCGGGAACCGTTGGTGCCGCGCTGGCCCGCAGGGTACCCACCGCATCGGTGGTACGGGCATTCACCCACGTCATGGACGAGTTGCTGGTGAGCCGGGGGCGCCGCCACCCCGGCGTCTGGGCGGTCGCGATGGCGGGCGACGACGACGCGGCGAAGCAGATCGTCGGCGGGCTCGTCCGCGACACCGGATTCGTACCGGTGGACCTCGGCCACCTCGCGGACTCGGCACCGCTCGACCCCGGTGGACTGCTGTTCCCCAGCATGCTCACGGCAGCCGACATGCGCGTGCGGCTCGACGAGTACGCGATGACCCGCGCCTGCTCGCTCGTTCAGGCACCGGCCGAAGGCGGGGGCTGTTGACCGTCCAGGCCGGCATCCGCTTGGCGCTGCTCGCGTTCAGCTCCGTCGCGCTGCTCGTCCGGTCGCCCTCGGTCTTCTCGCGACGGGCGCGCCCGATGTGGCTGGCGCTGCTGGCGTTGACTGTCGAGCTGCTCCTGCTCCAGCAGCCCGTCGCGATCGCGGTTGATCGCTTCAGCCACCTCGCCTACTTCGCCGTGTTCGCGGGCGGCTACTGCCACATGGCGCTCACCATGGTGATCTGGACCGTGACCGCGGCCGATCCCCGCAGGTCGGGAGCCGGGTACCGGGGCAATGCCTGGCGCTGGTGGTTCGCGGGTTGCGCCGTTGCGGTCATCCTGCCCAGCGAGATCGTGGCGACCATTCAGCAAAGCTCCACCCGGGTGCGCGCGTTGCCGCAGCCCACACAGATCAACGGCCTGACCCTCGCCTGGACCGCGTACCTCTGCTTCATCGCGGTCTCGTCCAGTGACGCGACCGTTCGCCTGTGGCGCCAGCTGCGCGTGACGGCGTTCCCCACACTGCGGCTGGCGCTGGCCATCCTCGGCGTGGGCACCACGGCCAGCCTGGTGTACGTCGTCGGTCGGGCGGTCACCCTGGTGACGACCTCGCCGGGCGCCAGCGAGGTGGTGCTGTACTCATCGACGACGTACTTTCTCTGCTTCACCGCCGGCTGCGTGACGGTGCTCGCGGGTCCATTGATCGAGGCAGTCGTCGCGTGGCGGCAGCGCTGCCGGCTCTTCCACCTCTGGCGCAGCGTCACCAGCGCCGTTCCCGACGTCGTGTTCGAGGAGTGCCCGTCCCTGTGGCAGGACGTACGCCGGGTACGGGGTAACAAGATCCGCCTGCACCGTCGGGTGGTGGAGATCCAGGACGCCGCCCTGGCCCTGCGGGAATGGGTGACCCCCGAGCAGGCGTCCAGATTCGCCGATGAGGTGGCCGCCCTCGGTCTCACCGGGGAGGAGGCGGACGCCACCGTGGCGGCGCGCTGCCTCGATCTGGGACGGGCGGCCAAGCAGTCAGGGATGGGAAGATCTGACGCCGTACCCGACATCTCGACCGGTGGAGGCGCCGACATCGGCGGCGAACTGCGCTGGCTGATGCTGGTACGGCGGGCCTACCGTGAAGGGTCGGTCGAACCCACCACCAGCGCGCCGGCACGGTAGACCGCGACCCGGTCGAGCAGTGCCGTGACATCCGCGGCCGGGTTGCCCCGGACCGCGAGCAGATCGGCATCGTACCCGGCACGGATGCGGCCCTTGCGGTCACCGACGCCGCAGGAGTCGGCGGCCAGGGCGGTCGCCGCGTGGAGCGCTTCGGTGTCGGTCATGCCGATGCGGTCGCGGAAGTCGACCACGCCGTGTGGCAGGCAGGTGAACGGTTTCTGCGGGCTGATCCCGGCGTCCGAGGAGCACACCAGCCGGACACCCTGCTGGTGCTGGTAGGCGAAGGCCCGTGCCACCGCCTGGAAGAGCGGGGACAGCGGCTCGTTCGAGGGCAACCGCGCCGACGCCACCCCCACGAAGACGCCGGATGCGGCCAGCGCCTTCACCACCTGCTCGTCGAGGGAGACGCCCGTGCTGCTCAGGAAGCTGGCGTGCTCGATGTTGTCGACGCCCGCCGCGAGCGACGCCGCCACGCCCTCGGCACCGTGCGCGTGTGCGCTGACGGGCAGACCGTGATGGTGGGCTCTGTCTACCGCGACCCGCAGGTCGGCAGCGGTGTACTGGGGCTCGTGAGGTGCCCAGCCGGGCGTGATGACCCCACCGGTAGCCATGATCTTGATGACGTCCACACCGCGGGCGGCGTGCTCATCGATCGCGGCTACGAGTTCGTCGCCCGGCTCGGCCTCGCCGTTGAGGAACCAGCAGTGGCCCTGGCGGCGGGTCAGCGGCGGACCTGAACACAGGATCTCCGGTAGGTGCGAAGCGGCCTCGTCGCGTACCCGCAGGCTCAGGTAGTCCCGGTCGCCGAGATCCCGGACCGTGGTCACGCCCGAGGAGAGCGCCGCACAGGCGTTGTCCCGGATGCGTTCGAGCAGGACCTCCGCGGGGTCCTCGACGCACTGGCGGGCGATGTCCCCGTACGGGTCGAACGTCAGGTGCGCGTGGGCGTCCACGAGGCCCGGCAGGAGCGTGACGTCGCCGAGATCGGTCACCTCGACGCCGGCGAGATCATTGCGCCCGCTCTCAACCGCGGCGACGGTGCCCGCCCGCAGCAGCACCACGGGGTTGTCGACATGCAGTCGCTCGCCGTCGAACAGCCGGGCCGCACGCAGAGCACGCAAGCCGTTTGCCTCAATCAATGGGACACCACGGTTCTCTACCGTCCACATCGGACAGTCTCGTCGGCTCGGGCGGGTGGCCGTCGGCCGCCAGCCGTGCACCATGCTGGATCCGGCTGGCCCCGTGCCCGGCCGGATCCAGCATGGCGTAGGCCGGCCTCGACATCTTGAACAGAATGACAGTATATTTTACGAGTGTAGCCAGTCAAGTAGCTGCATACGTGCAACGGTTAACCAGAGATGACAGGTCGCATGGTGTGCGACTGCCGCGCCATGGAGCGGAGGAGCCTCAACCGATGTCCGGCAGCGACAGGCAGCCCAGCGACAATCCGTCGCCATCGACCGTAGCCGCCCGCCTCAACGAGTTGTTCGCCACCGTCACCTGGATCGACAAGGCCGGCCGGCGCCGGGCGTACTCGACCCCCCAGGTCGCCCAGGCCATCAGCGACGACTCATCGCACGACACCAAGCTGTCCCGGGTCTACCTCGCCACGCTGCGCTCGGGTGCGAACGCCAACCCGACCGTGGCCGTGCTGAAGGCGATCGCCAAGTTCTTCGACGAGCGGCGTCCTCCGGGCACCGCACCGATCACCGCCTCGTACCTGCTGGGCGAGGACGAGGACGACGAGGCCCGGGAGCTACGGCGCAAGCTCGCTGACCGGCAGGTCCGGATGATCGCGATGAGGGCGGGCAACATGACGCCCGCGCTGCGCCGCCGGCTCCTGCAGATGCTCGACATCCTCGACGCGGAGCCTGACCCGTCCGACTCGGACCCGGCCTGAGCGGCCGCACCGGCAACACGCCCGGGTGGACTGGACAACGAATCCGGCCGTCATCTACATTCGAGTACAGCGCCGTTGCGAGTTCTTCCCCCGTGGAATTCGCAGCGGCGCACTATGTGTCGTACGGCCTTCTCGCTGGCCTCAGGCCAGATCGCCGTCCGCTTCGGGCCGTGCCGGCCGGGCGATCAGACGCCACGCGGCGCAGGCGCCGATGAGGTACGCCACACCGATGAGCAGGAACGAGAGCGCCGCCCCCCGGTCCCAGCCGCGAACGGTGCCGAGCACCACGCCCACCATGGCGATACCAACCAGGGAACCGATCTGCCGGTTGACGTTGAGCACCGAGCCGGACGCGTTGGCGTGCTCGGGCCCGGCCGCGTCGACCAGGGTGGCCGTCATGGCCGGAGAAATGATGCCACCGCCGATGTTCGCGACGCCGACGGCGAGGGCGAGTAGCCAGTACGGCGTCGCCCGCGAGATCGTCACCATCGTGAGCGAGGCAACCCCGGCGAGCAGGAGGAAGGCCGTGAGTAGCCGGCCGTTGGAGAACCGGCCGGAGATCCGCGAGTACACGACGTTGGCGACCGGAAAGAAGATGGTCATCGGCAGTAGCTCCAGGCCCGCCTGGAAGGGTGTGGCGCCCCGAGCGTGCTGGAGATAGAGGCCAAGCAGGAAGGCGCTCCCGAACAGCGCGAAATTGAACCCGAAACCGACGAGGTTGGCTCCCGCGAATCCCGCCCTACGGAACAGTTGCCAGGGCATCACGAGGTTGGTGGCACGGCGTTCGCGCGCCACCAGCAGTGCGACCGTCACCATCGTCAGCAGGTACGAAACCACCACGGGCGTGGCGCCCCAGCCCAGTTGCGGACCCTGGATGAGGGCGAAGCTCACCGACGCGAGCAGGACGATCCAGATCACGTGACCGGACACGGCCAGCTTGACGCCCTCCCGGCCGGGTACCCCGGCGACGTACCGGCGGGTCATGAACATGCCTACCGCACCGACCGGCAGGTTGAGCAGAAAGATGCTCTGCCAGCCAAAGGCGTTGACCATCAAGCCACCCACGGTGGGCCCGAGAGCGGACGAGGTGGCCACGATGGCCGACCACAAGCCCAGCATCCGGGTGCGCTGGCGCTGCTGCGGGAAGGAGAAGACCAGCAGGGCCAGCGAACTCGGCATGAACAACGCCGCGCCCACCCCCTGAACGAAGCGGGACGCGATGAGCATCCCGGGTCCGGTCGACAGGGCGGAGGCCAGCGACGCGACGAAGAACGTCGCCATGCCTGCCATGTAGATCTTCTTCGCGCCGATCTGGTTGGACAGTCCGCCGGCCAGCATGAGCAGCGAGGCGAACGTCAGGACGTAACCGTCGACCACCCACGTCAGCTGGGTCAGTGAGGCATGCAGGCGGTTCTCGATGGTGGCACCTGCGACGTTCACCACGGTGATGTCAAGGGTCGCCATCACGAAGCCGGTGGCCAACGCGACGATCACCACCCCGCTCGAGGGGCGGCGCGCGGGCACGGTCACGGCGGCGGTCGGTGGTCCTTCCGGCTTGGCCGATGTCATGCTCTCTCCTCGATGGTGGGTCGGCATCCGGGGATGCCGGGCTGGCCGGTTGGAGTGCGATGCCGGCGGCACTAAACCTTATGGGTGCGGCTCCATCGTCTCCGTCGGGCCCGGCGGCGGCCGGGACGGCAGGATCCTGGACGCCCGCGGCCTCGTGGTCGCTCCGGGTCTGGGGGACATGCAACACCACCGCGAGATGCAGGGCTACTCCTACGGGACCGGCAGGGGCGGCTGTGGCTGAGCCTGGGCATCACGACGACGAGGTCGCCGGGCAGCCCCGCATACCACATGCGCCCGACCTTCGACGAACGGCAACTGGCGTTTGGAACTGGAGCGCGCCGGGGCGCTGGACTACGACCTGATGAAGGCGTACGTCCGGCTCTCGCCGGCGTGGCAGCGGCGGGTCATCGCCTGGGCCCAGCAGCACCAGGTACCGGCCACCTCCCGTTACCACTGTCCGGCGCTTGCCGCGGGCTTCGGCGGCGACGGCATGGAGCACTACGGTACGACCAGCCGGTCCGGTTACTCCCGCACGGCCAGCGCGCTGGGCGCCGGATACCGCGACGTCATCTTCAACGCGGTCACCCTGCTGGGCGAGGACACCTCGCTGCTCGACGATCCCCGGGTGCGCACGCTGTACCCACCCTGGGAGTACGCGACGTTGGCGGCAAGCGCGCAGGCGGCGCGGACCACGGATCAGACCGCGGTACGCGAGGTGCTGGCCGTGCAGGTGGCGCAGTTCGTCGCGATACTGAGGCGCGGCGGCATCGTGATCACCGGTACCGACTCGCCGATCGCCAACCTTGCCGTGAGCACGCACCTGAACCTCAGGGGCGCTGGTCCGGTACGGGATGACACCCTACGAGGCGCTGACCACAGCCACCCGGCTGGGCCAGATCGAACCCGGGATGTACGCCGACCTTGTCGGCCTCGGTGGCGACCCGCTGACCGACATCCGGGCGGCTGCGGACATCCGGTTCGTGATGAGCAACGGAATGGAGTACACAGTGGACGAACTGGTCGCGCCGTTCGAGGCTCCGGCTCCGGTACCCGCCGGAGGGGTGCTCCCACCCGTACCCGCGCATCCCGGCACCGCGCAGTTCTGGTGGCACGACCCGCAATAGGTACGGGACAGCCGCCACTCGTGCTGCCTGGACGACTGATGCGACGGCCGGGTCTCCGAACGGGACACGCTCGTTGCGGCCGGCTCGGCGAGCCGCTCCTCGCGCGGCAACTGTTGCGGCTGTCGGGCTTCACCACGCCTTCTGCTTCGTGCCGTAGGCGATTACCTGACGCAGCGGTCCCGGAGGTCATCGACATCCCGGCACGCTTCCGGCTCTGGGTGGCGCGGTGATCGCGTCGGCGATCGCGGCGTCGAATCCGGTGCTCCAGGAGGCGCCGTTGTCTGCCTCCCAGAGCGCGTTCTGCAGGATCCGGGCCAGCGTCCAGCCTGCGGCGCGCGGCCGGTCGAGGCCGAGGATCTCGGTCATCAGGTCGAACCGGCGACGCACGGCCCGCGGGACGTCGCCGGTGGCGACCACGTCGTCCCAGCGGTTGTGCAGGGCGGCGAGCAGGTCGAACCCGGGGTCGCCGACCAGGGGTTTGGGGTCGATTGCCAGCCAGCGACCGGGGTCGTCGAGGGTGGCCAGGACGTTGGCGAAGTGGAGGTCCCAGTGCAGCAGGCGGTCGCCGGGCTCGTCGACGAGGTCTCTGACGGCGGCGGCGCAGGTGCCGATGAGGCGCCGCTGGTCGTCGCCTGGGACAAGCGCGAGTGTCTGCGGGACACGGTCGAGCATCGCGGTGGCGATGTCGCCGAGGTGGCGGATTCCGGGCGGGGGCGGCACCGAGTGCAGGTCGGCCATCAGTTCGCTGAGGATCCGTAGGGCTTCCAGGTCGTCAGGGATCGCCGACAGGTCGCGGTCGGCGTCGAGGCGGCCGAGCAGCATCGACCCGGTGGTGGGGTCGTGTCCGAGCAGGGGGACTGCGCCGTGGCCGTGCCAGGCTGCCAGCGCGGCCGGTTCGCCAGCAGTTTCGTCGTTGACCGGTTGCAGCTTCAGTACTGCGGGCGTGCCGTCGGCGCGGCGTACCGGGAGCACGAGTGCGACCGCGCCGAACCGCGCCGGCCCGTCGGGGCTGAGGTTCCATCGGCGCAGGCCGGCCGCGGCGAGGTCGGGCAGGGCGGCGATCCAGACCCGGCCAGCCGCGCCGAAGAACCGTTCGTGCCACTCGGCCAACTCCTGGGGAACGTCCACAGGGAGTTGGTAGCACAGGGCCATGGCCGAAGCGTGCGCGAACGTCGAGCGGCTCGTGGTCGAGTTGGCAAGGCCGGTCTCGGGACCGGAGCACGATGTGCGAATTGCGCCGCGCGGACCAGGTACGGCGTGACCGACCAGGATGGTGGCACACCCTGCTTCGCCGTGGCTGAGGTCCGGCCTGGTGACCCCGCCCGCAGGGGCCGACCCTGGGGGCGTTGCCGGTGGGGTGCCCACGCCGATCCGCGGCTGATGGGTGTCTGGCCGCGGGGGCTGTGTCCGGTGGCTGCGGCCGGACGGCCGGCTGTAGCTGGTCGACTGCTGGTCCGGTGACCACGATGGCCGGTTCGACGGCGTCGACATGGTCGAACTCGCCGATCCGTGCGCCGCCGAGCATGTTGGGATTTCGGTATGAACGGGCAGCGGTTGCGGCCCGACTCCCTGCTCAGGCTGGGCGGTGGGTGGTACTAGCGTCGCGGATGTGCACCGGACTGACCGAGGATCAGGTGCGACTGGTACTGGCCATGGTGGACGCGTCTGCGGCGGTGCTCGCGCCGGATGAGCGGGACGAGGACTTCGACGAGTACGCGGACGTGGTCCGGCGTACTGGTCGGGTACCCGGATTCGACCCCAAAGGCTCGGATGGCAGCGCCGCCGGGATGTTCGACGCGAGCCTGTTTCTGGGGGTCGGGTTGGCGTTTCTCGGCCAGATCGCGATGTTGACCCTCGCCAAGGTCACCGACATGGCGATCGAGAAGGGTCTGTCCAGCGCGGGCGAGTTGGTCCGCCGGGTGTGGCGGGCCCGCGGTCCCGGGGCCGAGCCGGATTCCGTGGACGGTTTGGTGGCCGAACTGACCCGCCGTACCGTGGCGGCGGTCGGCTCCGTCGAGGAGGTACCGGCCGGGCAGGTGGAGGTGATCGTCACGCTCCAGGTCCGCGCGCTGGTCGGCCGGGATGCCCGGTGACGCGGCCCGCCGGTACGCCGACCGGGTCGCGGCCGGCCTGCCCGCCAGGCTGAACCGGCTGGCGCGGGGGATGTATCTGGTGGTGCTCGCGCCGTACCTGCTCGTGGTGCCGCTGGTGGTGCTCCTGCGCTGGCCGGCACCCCGGCATGAGGTCACCGCCGGGGAGGCACTCGGTGATGTGCTGATGCCGTTGGTCGCGCTCGGCGTGTGCCTGGCGGCGCCCTACGCGCTGCTGACCCGCGACTGGGGCGCCTACTCCTACACCTACCGCTGCCGGCGGGCGGAGATGACCCCCATCGACTGGTCGCAGCCACGCTGGCGGGGCATCGGGGAGGCGCTGACCGGGTGGGGTGTCGACCCGGCGGGCCTGTCCGCGGTCAGCGTGTTCACCCCGTACGCGAACCTGGCGACCGTCCACATGCCCGGCGTGCTGGCGGGCTGGTACCGGGCCATGTCGGACTGGGCGACCCGCCACCACCGGCGGCTGACCTGGTGCGGTCTGGCGGTCGGGTTCAGTCTGGGCCTGGTCGACGACCTGGTGCGACCACAATGGCCACGGCAGGTGTACCACAGCGCTGCCTTTGGGGTGCTGCTGGTCACCGTGACCGTGCTGCTGGTACCGCTGAGCGCCGTCATCGGCTACCGGATGTACGTGCGCAACGTGCGGGATGGGCGGATGACGGTGGTCATCCCGACGCAATGGCGGCGGCTGCTGCGTTCGCCGCAGGCACCGTACGTCCCCCTGCTCGCGCACGAGGTGTCGCACGTGCGTCACCGGGACGCGCACTACCGGCGGTACCTGGCGTTCTACAGCACCGGGGCG
>DATEJJ010000771.1:0-2126 GCA_035278125.1 Rugosimonospora sp. | reverse complement strand
CGTCGGCGGACATCCCCGGCGCATCCGCGCCGGCCGGCTCCGCCGAACCCGGCGCCGGAGCCACCGCCGGGCCGCTCGCCGCGCTCGCCGTGAAGATCACGTCCGAGCAGGAGTAGTACGTGTCCACCGTGCTGGTCGTCTGCCAGATCGCGTAGATCAACTGCCGCCCGCTCTTGCCGGCCGGCAGCCGCCCCTTCATCACGTACGCGCCGTCCTGGATCGGCGGGTTCGCGGTGGTGAGGAACGGTTTGGTCTCCAGGTCCGCCCAGCGCAGTGGCCGGGTGGGCCGGTAGCCGTCCCTGGTCACGTAGAACCGGAAGGAGCCGCTGTGCGGGATCGTCACCCGGTACCGGAACGTGAACATGGCTCCGGCCGTCAGGGTGGTCGCCGGCCAGTCGGCCCGGGCCAGGTCCAGCCCCTTGAACTTGGCCAGCCCGCCGCTGCACAGCTTGCCGTCCGGAATCCGCTGCACGTCCCGCCCGTTCACGTTCGGCACCCGGATGTTGTCGAACTCGTTGAACGCAGCCGCACCGCTGATCGCGTCGGCCGCCTTGCACGCGGCGGAGCGCGCGGCCGTGCCGCCCTCGGGGCCGCAGGCGACCGCTCGGCTGATCGGGCTGGAAGTGGCACCGTGCGCATACCCCGGGGAGGTGGGCAGCATCAGCCAGGCGGCCGCCAGGACCACAACCGCGGCGAGGGTACGGCGCGCGGCCGACGACCAGAGCACCCGCCCACGGTATCCTCCCCCCGCCCCGCCCATCTCGCCCGTCATCGATCCTTAATTCCGAGATCTTGTAGCCCTCGACATCGATTCTGATGTCAATCCCTACAAGATCTGGTTGCTTGCCAGCCGGCCGAGTGGAGGGCGGCGCGGAGTTGGGTGGCTACCTTGTCGGGGTCGTGGCGGATTGCCCAGACGGGGAAGCGGCAGCCACTCCAGCTCTCCGGCATCCCGCTCCGGGAGCCGCCGGGTACCCGACCATGTATCGCGCACGGCCCGATTCTGGGCACGCGGGCCGGTCGACGGAAACCCTTCCGCTCCGGGCTGTGGATAACTGGTGGCAGTGTCGGTGGGGTTGGTTATCCTCGCTTCGCAATCGGTGCCGGAGGGAGGCGATGGGCATGGACCGGGTGGCCCGGCTGCGGGCACGGCCCGAGTGGCAGTTCTTCGGGGTACTGCCGGTGGCCGCGCGGTGGCACGCGGTGGCCTGGTGGGCCGTGCTGGTGGCCCGCGCGGCACTGCCCGCGGTCTTCGCCATCGCCACCGGCGTGCTCGTCGGCGCCGTGCAGGGCGGTCGGGACCTGGCGCCCGCGCTCGTGTTCACCGGCGCGGTCTTCGTGGCGCTGCAGGTGCTCGGGCCGGTACACACCACGATCAGCCAGGCGCTGGGCGCGCGTACCGGCGCGTGGCTGAACGACCAGCTCGCGGTGGCCACCGTGGCGCCGCCGGGCATGGGGCACCTGGAGGACCAGGAGCTGACCACCGACCTCACCGTGGCCCGCGACTTCGACCTGGGTATCCAGGGGCCGCCGCTCGCGATGAGCATGGACTTCATCGCGGGCGGGCTGGTCGAGCTGCTCGGCGGGTTCGCCGCCGCGCTGGTACTCGCCGGGTTCGCCTGGTGGGCGCCGCTGGTGCTGGCCGGCGGCTGGCTGTCGACACACTGGTTACTGCGGGAGAGCGCGGTCTGGCGGGACCGGAACACCGACGAGGTACGCGCGGCGCAGCGCGACTCGGACTACGCGTACCGGCTGGCGGTCGACCCGCCGGCAGCCAAGGAGCTGCGCCTGTTCGGGCTGGCCGGCTGGACGGTGGCGCGGTTCACCGCGAGCCGGGCGCGCCTGCACGAGCTGCAGTACCGGGCCACCCGGCTGCGCGAGCGCCCGGTGCTGGGCTGCCTGCTGATCGTGGTGGTCACCAACGGGCTGGTGTTCTGGGCGCTGGCCCAGAGCGCGGTGCACGGGCTGGGCATCGGGCCGGTCGTCGTGTACGCGCAGGCGGCCGTGGGTACCAGCATGATCGCCTTCGGCGGGCTGAACTGGGCGCTGGACGGCGCGGCCGCTCCCGCCGCCGCGGTGCTGCGCCTGCGCGGGACGATGGGCGCGGCCGGAGCGCTGCCGGCGGC
>DATEJJ010000770.1:0-17379 GCA_035278125.1 Rugosimonospora sp. | reverse complement strand
GCGGCGCCGGCGGCGATGGCGGCGCGGATCTCGTCCTTGCCGGTGTCGGGTAGCCCCACCGTGGTCATCGGGATGGTCAGCGACACGTGCAGCGGCCGGCCGGCGGCGCGGGCGCTGTCCTCCAGTGCCCGGATGGCGCCGAACCGCACGGCGGTGTTGGCGTCCAGGTCGTCGCCCTCGTAGTCCAGGTCGATCCGGGTCAGGTGGTACCTGTCGATCACGGCCTGGTACGCGGCGGCCAGCCCGGACACGCCGCCGCAGGTGGCGCCCAGCTCGGTGCCGTTGTACCCGCCGAAAGAGACGGCCACGTCACCGCCGAGGGCGCGTACCGCGCTGACCACGCCGGTGACGGTGCTGTCGCCGCTGACCGGGTGCGCCGGGCCGCCGCCCCAGGCCGGGGTGCAGCCGCCGGAGTCGAGCACGAAGGCGAGGTTGAGGTAGCGCAGGCCGGAGGCGTTGAGGGCGCTGGTGACGTCCTGCGGGCTGTTGTCCAGGGGCATGAAGTAGACGGGGTTGCGGAAGGCACCGCTGGCCGGCGGCGGCGAGACGGACGGCGCCGGGGAGGGGGACAAAGACGGGGACAAGGACGGGGACGGGGACGGCGGGCCGCCGCCGGGGCCGTTCATCACGAAGTCGTCCGCGTAGTAGGTGCCCTGGCCGTACCAGCCGTGCACGTACACGGTCAGGCTCGTCGCGCTGCCGGAGTTGAAGGTCACGGACAGCTGGCTGTACCCGCCGCCCGTGGACGGTGTCCAGGTGGACGCACTCACCACACCGGACACTCCAATGTAGACGTACGCGCCGTCGACGTACCCGCTCAGGGTGTAGCTGGTGTTGGCGGCGACCGCGACGGTCTGCGTGCACTGCGCGTTGTCGGAGTTGCTCGCCGCGCCGGCGAGGGCATAGGTGCCGGAGTGCACGGGGCTGGAGACCACGGAGCCGGGCGGGCCGCAGCTCCACGGGGACAGCGCGCCGGTCTCGAAGCCTGGGTTGGCGATGGTGTTGGTGTCGGCCAGCGCGGACGGCACGGCCAGGGCGACGGTGGCGGCCACGAGCGCGGCGACACCGGCAGCGGTGAGCGGGAGCCGCACGGCGCCTCCCTTCAATAAGGAAACTTTCTTAAGTGTCCATGAGACGTCGACAACCGTCAACTGATCGCGTTCCGATCGGCGGAAGTTATGACGGGCTTAGGTAACAGTTAAGAAACCTTGACATTCTTGGATACGTGGTCTTACATCGGAGCCCAACCCGACCCGGCTCCCCCGGCCGGGTGCACCGGTCAGGAGTCACGATGATCAGATCCCGCCGTCTCGCACTGCTGTGCGCGGGCGCCGCCACCGCGGTGACCGCCGTGGCCGCGGTCGCGCTCGCGGTACCCGACGCGTCCGCCGCCAGCAACACGATCGCCAACCCGGGCTTCGAGACGGGCTCGCTCGCGTCCTGGAGTTGCTCGTCCGTGGACTCGGTGGTACCAAGTCCGGTGCACTCGGGCGGCTTCGCGCTCGCCGGTGCGGCGAGCAACTCGGACGACGCGCAGTGCGGCCAGACCGTCACGGTCGCGGCCGACACGAGCTACACGTTGAGCGCGTACGTCAACGGGGCGTACGTGTTCATCGGCGTCTCGGGAGCGGTATCCGCGTCCAACTGGACACCCTCCACGGGCGGCGGGTACAGCCTGCTGTCGGTCACCTTCACGAGCGGCAGCGCGACGAGCGTGACGGTATACGTGCACGGCTGGTACGCCCAGGGCACGTACTACGCGGACGACTTCGAGATGGACGGCCCGGGCGGCGGGACACCCAGCCCGACACCGAGCAACAGCCCGAGTCCGAGCCCGAGTCCGAGCGCCAGCCCCACACCGAGCCCCAGCCCCACGACGAATCCCGGCAGCAGCCTGCCCCGGCACGAACTGACCGGGTACTGGCAGAACTTCGACAACGGCGCGAAGGCGCTGCGGCTGCGCGACGTACCCACCAGTTATGACCTGATCGCGGTCGCGTTCGGCAACGCCGACGCGGCCAACCCCGGCGGCGTCACCTTCGCCGTGGATCCGGGCCTGTCCGCGGCGCTCGGCGGCTACACCGACGCGGACCTCAGGGCGGACGTGGCCACCGTGCACGGCCGCGGGCAGCACGTGGTGCTCTCGGTGGGCGGCCAGAACGGCGCGGTGTCGGTGGCCGACGCGGCGTCCGCGGCCAACTTCGCCACCAGTGTGTACGGCATCATGACGAGCTTCGGCTTCGACGGTGTGGACATCGATCTGGAGAACGGAGTCAACGCCACCTACATGGCGCAGGCGCTGCGTTCGTTGTCCGGCAAGGCGGGCGCCGGCCTGATCATCACGATGGCGCCGCAGACGATCGACATGCAGTCCACCGGTACTCAGTACTTCCAGCTCGCACTGTCCATCAAGGACATTCTGACGGTGGTGCACACGCAGTACTACAACTCGGGTTCGATGCTCGGCTGCGACCAGTCGTTCGCGTACTCCCAGGGGACCGAGAACTTCCTCACCGCGCTGGCCTGCATCCAGTTGCAGAGCGCGCTGCGGCCGGACCAGGTGGCGCTCGGCCTGCCCGCGTCGGGCTCGGCGGCGGGCGGTGGATACGTCGATCCGTCCGTCGTCGACAACGCGCTGGACTGCCTCGCCCGGGGCAGCAGCTGCGGCAGCTTCGTGCCGCCGGCCACCTGGCCGGGGATCCGCGGCGCGATGACCTGGTCGATCAACTGGGACGCGGCCAACGGGTACGCGTTCGCGAACACGGTCAAGCCACACCTGGGGACGCTGCCGTAGCGCCGTGGTGTGGTCCGAGCGGGCGGGGCGGGGTGGGCGCAGCGCCCCGCCCCGCTCCCCTGCCGCCCGCCGCGTTTGGCGAAGGGTCGGATCGGGTACGCGGGACAGGTGATCAGCTCCTGCGCCCCGCCGCCGCCGGGCAGGACCTGAAATGGAGGTACGGCTCGCGCTGCACCTCCCCCGCGATGCGGTCAGCGTCCCGCTCACCCGGCGGATCCTGCTCGCCGCGCTCACCTCGCTCGGCGTCACCGAGGACTGCCGGGCGGACATCCAACTGGCCGTCGCCGAGGCGTGCGGCAACGTGATCCGCCATGCCGGCCCCACCGAGGAGTACGCCGTCTCCGTCTTCTTCGACGCGGAGCAGTGCACGATCGAGGTGGTGGACAAAGGTCCCGGCCTGCCGCCCGGGCGGCTGCGCACGGACGGCCGGCCCGGCCCGACCGATGAGTCCGGGCGCGGGCTGCACCTGATACGCCACCTCGCCGACCGGTTCGACCTGACTTCCAGCCAGGCGGGCACGGTGCTGCGCTTCGTCAAGCGGCTGACGTGGGCGCCGGACGCGGCGATCCACCGGCTGCCGTCGCAGCTCCCCTGAGCGCGCACGGGCGGCCGCGCCCCCGCCGGGTCGCGGCAGGGGCGCGGCGCGGGTGCCCGCTCAGCTCACCGAGATGTCGTCGGCGTAGTAGCTGGGCTGGGCGTACCAGCCGTGCACCCAGATGGTGACGGAGGTGGTGGCGGTACCGGTGGTGAAGCCCACCGACAGCTTCGCGTACGCGCCGCCGGTACCGGGGGTCCAGGTGCTGGTGTCGCTGGTGCCGGTACCGGTGACTCCGATGTAGACATACGAGCCGTTGACCCAGCCGGACAGGGTGTAGGTGTGGTTGGGCTGCACGGTGATGGTCTGCGCGCACTGCGCGGTGTCGAAGTTGCCGACCGTGCCGAGCAGCGCGTGGCTGCCGGAGTGCGTGGGCGACGATACGACACTGCCGTTGCCGCACGTCCACGGCGCCAGCGACCCGGTCTCGAAGCCGCCGTTCACCACGCCGCCGCTGCCACCGCCCGTCGGCGTCGGCGACGGCGCCGGCGATTGGGAAGGAGACGGAGACGGGGACGGGGAGGGCGGAGCGGACGGTGTGCTGCACGACCCGGGGCTCCCGTTGACCGCGTTGACGACCGTGTTGAAGAGCGTGGCCGAGGGGTCCAGGTCGTACAGCGAGAACATCATCGCGCCCGCGTACCCGTTGCAGTGGATGTAGTCCGCCTTCGCCTGGATGGACTGCGCCGAGTCACCCACGTACAGGTTGGTGCCGTCGTAGAACCAGGCGGACCGGGTGAGCGGATCGTAGAAGGTGTCCGCCGGGTTCGCCACGATGCCGGTGATCTCCTTGTACATCGCGACGCCGGGTACGTTGCCGGACAGGGTGAACCCGGCCGTCGGTCCGGTGGCGCTGCCGTACAGGCCGTGGTTGGCGCCGGCCGGTACCCCGGTCCAGCCGCGGTAGTAGAACGGGAAGCCGACCGTGGCCTTGCTCGCCGGGAACCCGCCCGGGATACCGTACGCGGGCGCGCCCGCGGTCCACGCGCGCATCGCTTCGTCCACACTGTACTTTCCGGTACCCGGAGCCACCGGCGCCATCGGATCGTTCGGCGAGGTGTACAGCGGGTCCTGGAAGTTGGTGGGTCCGGTGGCGTCCCAGGCGCCGTGCATGTCGTACGTCATGATGTTGCCGTAGTCCAGGTACTGGCCGATCTGGTTGGTCTGCACGTACCTGATCTTGTCTTGGCCGGACGGCAGCGCGGCGGTGAGGTACGTCTTCGCGCCGCCGTGAGCCGCGCTCCACGTGTTGAGTTCGCCACGGAACTCGGCCAGCAGCGCGGTGAAGTTGGCCGGGTCGTTCGCCGGGTCCGCGTGGTTGCCGAGGTGCCCGCCCGACGAGCCCGGGTACTCCCAGTCGAGGTCGAACCCGTCGAAGATGCCCGCCGCGGTACCCGCACCGCCGTACCCGCCGGCCGCCGGGATGTTGCCGTTGAGGAACATGTCCACACAGGAGCTGACGAACTTCTGCCGGCTGGCGGCGGTCTTCGCCACGTCGGAGAAGTACTTGGAGTACGTCCAGCCGCCGATGGACAGCAGTATCCGGAGGTTCGGGTACCTCGCGCGCAACTTCTTCAACTGGTTGAAATTACCCGCGATCGGTTGGTTCCACACGTCGGCCACACCGTCCACACTGGTCGACGCGTCGAACGTCTTCTGGTAGTCGGCGAACTGGTCGCCGGCGCCGTCCCCCGCGTTGGGGTCGTTCTCCCCACCCGGATCGGGGTCGGTCGCCTTGGTCGTCTCGAAGCAGGTGAGGTTGGCCGGATCGATGTTCTCGAAGTCGTAGATGAGATAGTCCAGCTTCCCCGCCAGCCCCATGGTGTCCAGGTGCTTGACGTAGAAAGCGTTCTGGTAGATCGACCACTGGTCGAAGTACGCGAACGTGACGCCACCGCTGGTCGCCGCCTGCGCAACGGAGCCAGCGGAGAGCAGCGCGGGTACCGCCGCGGCCGTGGCGACGAGCGCCCCGACCAGCGCGGCCGCCCAGGCCGGCCGTCTCCTCATGGTGCCTGTCCCTTCTGTACGCCGAGCCGGCGCGCGGTGCGCAGTGCCACCCGCCATTGACTCGAACCATTCTGTAAACAAACCTTAGGATTACGCGCGACCCGGGGGCAAGCCCTCCCCGGCCGCGAGTTTCTGTGGGACAGTGATCACGTGCCCGGCCCCCGCCCCCTGCGCCAGCGCCCCGTGGACTTCGTCTTCCTGGCGTTCTTCCTGGTCAACCTGGTCTTCGTGACCTACATGGTGGACCTGGAGCAGCTCGTCATCGCCGACCCGCACCACTTCAGCTACCCGGTCTGGCCGCCCGGCCCGGTGATCGACCTGGTGCACTGGTACGGCAACCACTACGACCCGCTGCTGATGGCCCGCCCGCCGTTCTGGCGGATGACGATCTGGATCGACGTCGTCTTCTTCGGCCCGTTCTACGCCGCCGCGCTGTACGCGTTCGCCCGCGGGCGCGCCTGGATCCGGGTACCGGCGCTGGTGTGGTCCGGCACCATGCTCGCCAACGTGCTGATCCTGCTCATGGAGGAGCGGTACGGGCCGTGGGCCAGTCCGGACTTCGGGTTCGTCCTGGGCGCCAATCTCAGCTGGCTGCTGCTACCGTTCGCGATGATCTGGCGGATGTGGCGGGACCGACCGTTCGAGCCGAGGGGTTGAGCAATGAGCGGAGCGGACCAGGAGGCACCATGAGCTTCGCGGACAGGTACGGGGCGTGGGCGGTGGTCGCCGGCGCGTCCGAGGGCATCGGCGCCGCGTACGCCACCGCCCTGGTGCGGCGCGGCGTGCACGTGGTACTGGTCGCCCGCCGGGCCGAGCCGCTGGCCGCACTCGCCGACTCCCTCCCCGGGCAGGCGCGTACCGTGGCCGCCGACCTGTCCACTATGGACGGGCTGGAGCGGGTTTACGCCGCCACCGAGGACCTCCAGGTGGGGCTGGTCGTGTGCAACGCGGCGTACGCGCCGATGGGTCCGCTGCTGGATACCGACCCGGCCGACACTTCCCGCGCGGTGGACGTGAACTGCCGGGCGCCGCTGCTGCTCGCGCACCGGTACCTGCCGGGCATGGCGGAGCGCGGGCGGGGCGGGTTCATCATCATGTCCTCACTGGCCGGGATGCAGGGCGTCGCCTCGCTCACCACGTACGCCGCCACCAAGGCGTACGGCACGGTGCTGGCCGAGGGGCTGTGGGCGGAGCTGCGCCCGCGCGGGGTGGACGTGCTCGCCTGCCTGGCCGGCGCGGTCAGCACCCCGGGGTACGAGGCGGCGATGAGCCGGCCGGCACCGGGTACGGTCACGCCCGAGGTGGTCGCCGAGACGGCACTGCGGTCGCTCGGGCGGGGACCCCGGGTGGTACCCGGCGCGCTGATGCGTTTCTCCGCTCCGGTGATGTCACGGTTACTCCCACGGCGTACCGCGATTACTCTGATGGGACGATCCTCCCAGGGCCTCAGCCGCTAAGTCGCACAAAGTAGGACACATGGCATCATTGCCTCCGGCCGCGCAGCGGCCGCCGGTGCTGGCCAACGTGCGCTTCTCGGAACACGTCGACCGGCTGGTCGGGCGCGACCCGGCCGAGATCTTCACGTACCTCTTCGACAGCGGCAGGGCGGCCGAACCGCCACCGGAGCCGGACGCGGCCACCCTGCGCACCGAGATCCCCGCGCTGCTGCGGCGGCTGCGCGTGCGTACCCTCCTGGACGCGCCGTGTGGCGACGGCTGGCTCGCCGGCACGGACCTCGGCCGGGTCGACTACACCGGCGCGGACATCGTCGCGGCGCTGGTGGCGCGCAACGCCGAGCGGTACGGCGGGCCGCGCCGCCGGTTCGTGCAGCTGGACCTGATCTCCGACCCGCTGCCCCGCGCGGACGTCGTGCTCTGCCGCGACTGCCTGGTGCAGCTCAACTACCCGCAGATCTTCGCGGCCTTCGCCAACCTGCGCCGCAGCCGGTCCCGGTACCTGCTCACCACCACGTTCGCGGAGCTGGACGCGAACGCGGACGTGGACACCGGGGACTGGCGCCCGCTCAACCTCTGCCTGCCGCCGTTCCGGCTGCCCGAGCCGGACGCGCTCATCGTCGAGGGCTGCACGGAGGTGGACGGCGCGTACGCGGACAAGGCGCTGGGTCTGTGGAAGGTCGCCGACCTCCCCGAACGGCCCCGGTGACGCCGGTTCCGGTATACACAGGGGCGTGGAGTCGTCCGTCCTGCGCACCATGCCGCTGCACGCGATCACGGAAGTCCACGGCGAGCGCGGGCTGCGCGCCCGGTTCGCGCTGGAGATCGCGGACCTCCCGGAGCCGGAGCGGGAGCAGCTGGAGCGGGCGCTCGCGCTCGCCGGCGAGCTGCACCGCGACGACCGGCGGGTCCGCGAACCGTACGTGAACCACCTGCTCCGGGTGGCCATCCGGATCATCCACTACTACCGGGTACGCGACCCGGACGTGCTCGCCGCCGCGCTGCTGCACGACGCGGTGGAGGACCACGCGGACGAGCTGGGCGGCGGTACCGAGGCGGGGCTGGCCACGCTCGCCTCGCGGTTCAACCCGCGGGTCGCGGCGCTGGTGGGCGCGGTGACGAACCCGGCGTACGACCCGGAGCGGGACGCGCACGAGCAGTACCGCGAGCACGTCGCGAGCAGCCTCGCCGGCGACCCGTGGGCGCGCGTCATCAAGGTCTCCGACTTCACCGACAACGGTGTCGGGGTGATCCACACCACGGGCCCCAAGGTGCGCGGCGCGGCGGCAAAATACGCACCCCTGGTACCAATCCTGCGGGAGCTGGTCGCGCTGCCGGACACGCCGTTGCAAGATGAGGTACGCCAGCACATCTTCGACCAGCTGGACCTCGCCGACGAGCGGTTCCGGGCCATCCTGGGTACGGGCTCCGCTCAGGGGAAGTGAATGAACCATGCCGCGCCAGACTCTGCTCGTCGCGCCACCGGTCCCCGACGAGGTACAGGCGCTCGCCCGCGCCCGGCAGCTCGGTGAGCACACCGCCACGTACCGCCCGCAGGCGCTGCGCCGCCGGGTCGCGCTGGCGTACGCCCTGGGCGGCGTGGTGCTGCTGCTGTCCGCGCCGCTGTTCGCGCTGATCCGGCTGTGGCCGGTGGGGCTGGCGTGCGCGGCGCTCGGCGTGTTGTGCCTGTACCAGCTGGCGCGCAAGCCGGCGACCGCCAGCCGGTACGCGGCGAAGCGGGTGGACGTGTTCCGGCACGGCTTCATCGAGTCCGACCACACCGGCCCGCGCGCCGACTTCCGCTGGGACGCGGTCACCTCGGTGTACCAACGCATCTGCCCCACCTACACCACCGGCATCTGGGCCGGCACCACGTACCTCTACACGGTCACCCGCGGCGACGGGGTACAGGTGAAGCTGACGCAGTTCTACCAGGGCATCGCGGCGCTGGGCGAGACGATCGCGCGCGAGGTGACGCGGGTACAGGTGCCGCGGGCGATGGCCGCGATCGCGCGCGGAGAGACGGTCCGCTTCGGCGACGTCGCGGTGGACGCGACCGGCGTGGCGTGCCCGCGGCGCGGCCGCACCCCGTGGGGCGAGATCGAGCGGGTACAGGTGAACCGGGGCTGTGTGGCACTGCGCCGGGCGGGCCGGTGGCGGACCTGGTCCGGCAAGCCGGCCAGCCAGGTGCCGAACCTGTTCGTGTTCCTCACCGTAGCCGACCTGTTGCTGCACGACGCGCGGCCAGCTGAGCGGAGGCTGTGATCTGGCTGGCAGTTTGGTATCAGCTGCCGTCCTGAGTGGGCAACCGCCGTCCCTACAAGGCACCCTACATATCGTGGGGATCGTTCGGCTGAGCAGCAGGGTCTTGCTACTACTCGGATTGGGCGTGGCGAGCGGCGCGGTGGTCGCGGCGGCCGTGGCGCCGGGCACCCTCCTCACCGGGCTGGTCGCCAAACAGGCCAGCGACGCGTACCTGTCGCTGCCGTCCGACCTGATCATCCCGCCCACGGCGCAGGTGTCCTATGTGTACGCCAGCGACGGTAAGACCCTGATCACCACGTTCTACGACCAGAACCGGCGCAACGTACCGCTGACCGACGTGGCCACCGTGGTGCAGCAGGCCGTCGTGGCGGCCGAGGACACCCGGTTCTACCAGCACGGCGGCGTGGACCTGCGGAGCATGCTGCGGGCGATCGTCTCCGACAGCAGGCAGGGCCAGGCGGCACAGGGCGCCTCCACGCTGACCATGCAGTACGTGCGCAACGTGCTCAAGTACGACCCCCACCTGAGCGCCGCGCAGCGCGCCGACGCGACCGTGGACACCCCGGCCCGCAAACTCCGCGAGGTGCGGTACGCGGTGGCGCTAGAGAAGAAGCTGTCCAAGCAGCAGATCCTGGAGGGGTACCTGAACATCGCGTACTTCGGCGACGGCGCGTACGGCGTGTACGCGGCCAGCGAGACCTACTTCGGCAAGTCGCCCGGCGAGCTGACCCTGCCCGAGGCGGCGCTGCTGGCCGGCCTGCTGCAGTCGCCGGACTCGGACAACCCGGTCAACGGGGACCGCAGCGCCGCGATGGACCGCCGCTCGTACGTGCTCAGCGCGATGGCCAAGATGAAGGTCATCACCGCCGACCAGGCGGCGCAGGCCCAGGCGCAGCCGCTCACCCTGCACCCCACCACGCAGCCCAACGACTGCCAGGCGGTGGCCAGCGACCACAACGACTGGGGCTTCTTCTGCGACTACTTCCGCCAGTGGTGGAACGCGCAGCCCGCGTTCGGCGCGACCGTACAGGACCGGGAGAACGCGCTGAACGAGGGCGGGTACCGGATCGTCACCTCGCTGGACGCGAAGGTACAGGCGGCCGCGCTGCGCCAGTCGCTGACGGTGTACGGGTACAACAGCGCCCGCGCGCTGCCGATCGCGGTGGTGCAGCCCGGTACCGGGCGGGTGCTGGCGCTGGCGGTGAACCGGCACTACAGCCTGACGCCCAACGCGCACGGCAGGAACTACCCGAACACGGTGAACCAGCTGATCGCGGGCGGCGGCGGGGTCAACGGGTACCCGTCGGGGTCCACCTTCAAGATGTTCACCATGCTCGCCGCGCTCACCGACGGCAAGCCGCTGGACACCAGTACCGTCGCCACCTCCCCACTCGTCACCCAGTACCCGGACAACGGCAGCGGCAACTGCGGCGGGTACTGGTGCCCGGTCAACGACAGTCCATCGTGGATGGACGGGTACCGCACCATGTGGAACGGCTTCGGCCGCTCGGTGAACACCTACTTCGTGTGGCTGGAGGAGCAGATCGGCGCGGACAAGGCGGTGGCCATGGCGCAGCGGCTGGGCATCACCTTCCGGGCCGCGAGCGACGCGCGGCTGGCCGCGAACGGCGCGGCGGGGTGGGGCTCGTTCACCCTCGGCGTCGCGGACACCACGCCGCTGGACCTGGCCAACGCGTACGCGACGGTCGCGGCCGAGGGCATGTACTGCAAGCCGGACCCGGTGGTGTCCATCAGCGACGCCTCCGGCAACGCGATCGCCGCCGCCAACCCGAGCTGCGACCGGGTGCTCGACCAGGACGTGGCGCGGGCGGCCACCGACGCGGCGCGCTGCCCGGTCGGCCAGGACTCCGCGTTCGGCAAGTGCGACGGGGGTACCGGCACGGTGGCCGCGGGCATCCTCGGCGGCCGGCCGCTGGCGGGCAAGACGGGCAGCTCGGAGTACAACCAGACGGAGACGTTCGTGGGCTTCACCCCGCAGATCGCCGCCGCCGGCATCGCGGCCGACCCGGACAACACGCTGGACCGGGTGGGTACCGGCGTCGAGGACCGGGTGGTGGCCGCGGTCGCGCACACCATCGCCGCGGCCGTGTCGGGCATGCCGTACCAGGACTTCACGGCGCCGAGCACGGCCATGGCGTTCGGGTACTGAGCCCCTCAGCTCAGTGTCAGCGCCGTGTCGTCCACGACGAACGAGGTGGCGAGCGAGGAGTCCTCGGTACCGGTGAAGGTGATCGCCACCGTCTGTCCCTTGTAGGCATTCAGGTTGAAGGACCGCTGCAGGTACCCGGACTTGTTGAGGTTCGAGTACGTCGCGATGGTGGTCGCGCCCACCTTCACCGTCAGCTTGTCGAACGCGACGGTCGTGGTGGTCTCCGCGGTAGTGATCTTCAGCCAGAACGTCAGCACGGCGCTGGTGCACGTGGACGGGATGGTGACCGTCTGGCTCAGCGTGTCCGTGTGCGTGGTGCCGTACCCGTCGAGCCACGCGAACCAGGTACCCGAGTGCGAGGTCTCCCCCGAGCCGTTGGACGACACCACCGCCGGGGTGGACGTCCACGGTGCCGGGTTACCGGTCTCGAAGCCCGGGTTGCCCAGCCGCTGCCCGGCCGTGCAGACCGCGCCGTTGGCCGAGATGCTCCAGGTGAACGTGGCGCCGCCGGAGGCGGTACCGCTGGTCGCGGTGACCGTCACGGCGTACGTCCCGGCCGTGGTGGGCAGGCCGCTGACGACCCCGGTCGAGGCGTTCAGCGACAGGCCGGTGGGCAGCCCGGTGGCGGCCCAGGTGTACGGCCCGGTACCGCCGCTCGCGGACAGGGTCAGGCTTACCGCGGTACCGACCACGCCGGTCTGGGCGCCCGGGTTGGTGACCGTGACGCCGGCCGAGCCACCCGGCGCGAACGCTGCCACGCCGTTGGGGGTACCCAGGCCGGTCGGCCCGTCCCAGCCCGCGCCCGCGTGGCACAGCGCGCCGCTGCACGAGCCGTTGGCGCCGCTGGTGATGTCGAACAGGCTGCCGGTGTGCGCGTACGGGTACGCCGCCGGGTAGTCGGTCCCGCCGGGCGTACCGGCCAGCGCGTACACCGCCGCGACGATGGGCGCCGCCGCGCTGGTGCCGCCGTACACCGCCCAGCCGGAGTCGCCGTAGGTGGAGTACACCGCGACCCCGGTGGCCGGGTCGGCGACCGCCGCCACGTCCGCCTCCCGGCGCCTGGTGCACACGCTGCTGGCCGGCTGCCAGCTCGGCTTCGCGGCGAAGCTGGAGCAGCCCGACCCGGCCCCGCTCCACGCGGTCTCCGTCCAGCCCCGCGCCACGCCCGTGTTGCGGGTCAGCGAGGTACCGCCCACCGCCGTCACGTACGGCGAGGAGGCCGGGTACTCCACCCCGTACCCGCTGTCGCCGCTGCTCACCGTGATCGCCACGCCCGGGTGGTTGAAGTGCACGTCGTCCACGGTCTGCCCGGTGTACTCGCCGCCGCCCCAGCTGTTCGACACGTACTTCGCGTGCGCCGCCGCGTAGTCCACCGCCGCGTACAGGTCGCTGTCGTACGCCGAGCTGGCCTCGACGAGCAGGATGTGGCAGTTGGGGCAGGTGGCCGAGACCATGTCCAGGTCCAGCGAGATCTCCGCGGACCAGCCGGGGCTGTTGGCGGGCAGCGGGGTGGTGCCGCCGTTCTGGTTCACCTTCCGGAAGCAGCCGTTGCCGGTGGTACAGGCCGGCAGCCCGAACTGCGCGCGGTACGTGGCCAGATCCGACTCCGCGTTCGGGTTGTTGTACGCGTCCACGACGGCCACCGTGGCCCCCGTCCCCGCGCTGCCGCCGGGCAGCCGGTACGCGCTCTGCAGGGCGGCCGGCCCGAGCCCCGCCGGTACCGCGTTCGGGCCGAGTGCGTGCGGTACCGGCAGGTCGGTGCGCCGCTCGGCCAGGCAGGCGAAGGTACGCGCCCGGGTCGGGGTGGAGCAGGCCCGGACCGTGCGTACCCCGTTGGGCGTACCGGCCTGGGCTGGGGTGGCGCTCAGCGCGCCCGCGCCGAGTGCCACGGCGGCAAGCACCATGACCACCGGGGGTCGTACCCGCATGTCTCCTCCAATGCTCCCGGGTCCTGTCGGCGGCGGGCCGGCCCGGTCAAGTGAAATCCTGGCAACGTTTACACGGACGTTCCAGGCCGACACGGCAGTTTCCGGACAACACGCCCGACGGCCGTGAACGCTCCCGGAGGACCGTGCGTGTCTAGTGGGTGACCCGACGTGATCAACACCGGAAAGGGGAAACATGGTGTTACGTCCATCCGCCGGTACCGTCGTGCGGGCACTCGCCACCGCCGGTACCGCATCACTCGTCCTCTACCTCGGCCTGCCCGCGCAGGCCAACCCGCCACAGGTCCACTTCACCCAGGTGAACCAGGTGTCCAACCAGGCCGGCGTGGCCAACCTGCAGGACCCCGGCCTCGTCAACGCCTGGGGCCTGGCGCTGTCGGCCACCAGCCCGCTCTGGGTCGCCAACAACGGCACCAACACCGCCACCATCTACCCCGGCGGCGTGGGCGGCGCCGCGGTCACCAAGGCGGGGCTGACCGTCAGCATCGCCGGCGGCGCACCCACCGGCCAGGTGTTCAACGACACGACCTCCTTCGTGGTCACCGGCACGACCGGCTCGGGCCCGGCCACGTTCATGTTCGACAGCGAGGGCGGCGACATCACCGCCTGGAACCGCGCGGCGACCGGTACCAGCGCGCCGGTGGTGGCGCATGTGGACGGTGCGGTGTTCAAGGGCATGGCCCTCTGGCACACGCCGTTCGGGCCGGTGCTGCTGGCCGCCGACTTCGCGGGCGGCCACGTCCTGGCCTTCGACGGCTCCTTCCACCAGCTCGCCCTGCCGGGCTTCATGTTCACCGACCCGCGCCTGCCCAGGGGGTACGCGCCCTTCAACGTGCTGACCGTCGGGGACACGGTCTACGTCGCGTACGCCAAGCAGCAGGCCGGCTCGACGGACGAGCAGGCCGGCGCCGGGCTGGGCTTCGTCGACCGGTACACGAAGCTCGGCACCGAGGTACGCCGGATCGCCAGCCGCGGCACGCTGAACGCGCCGTGGGGCCTGGCGATCGCACCGGCCAGCTTCGGCCGGTTCGCGGGTGACCTGCTGGTCGGCAACTTCGGTGACGGGCGGATCAGCGCGTTCGGTCCGTGGGGGTTCGAGGGCCAACTGCGGGACAGGGCCAACCACGTGATCGTGATCGACGGGCTGTGGGCGTTGCTGCCGGGCACGGCGACGTCGGGCGGCGTGAACGCGCTGTGGTTCAGCGCGGGCCCGGATGACGAGGCGAATGGCCTGGTCGGGCAGCTCATTCCGGCGGGCTGAGGCAACCGCGCGGGTGCCGTGTCCCAGGCGGCGGGACACGGCACCGTTGTCTATTGTGGACGTCAACAACGGTCCGGCCCGGAAAGCAATGAATACGCAGGGCGAGTACAAAAACCGTCAAGGTCTTGCCGGTATGCAATGACCTCGTATAGCTTGGTCGATACTCTGTTACCGCCGAGGCCCCGTATTGACCGACTTTCCGCCAAATCCGTGTGAAGCACGGCCCGGGGAGGATAGCGTGGCGTATTTTGTCAGCTACGCCCGGGGTGATGATGACAGCTATGTAGCCAAGTTCCGCCGCGACCTGTCCGAAGCGGTACAGGATCGCGGCCGGCGTGATCGGGCACTGCCCAATGGTTGGCCGTCGGGTAGCGGCGACACCCCCGCGACCTGTCAGGCATTCGTCGCGCTCTGCTCACCGCGCTACTTCCTCAGTGACCGCTGCGGCCGGGAGTGGTCCACGTTCACCCGCAGGCTCGACCGGTACCACCGGGAAACCGGTCGTACGCCGGCGTCCCTGATTCCCGTGGTGTGGGCCGGCACCCGGTTGCTGGACGCCGCCCGGGACGTACCCGGTTGGCAGGACGCCACCTCACCGCCGTTCGCCGAGCACGAACTGCGCCAGCTGATCCGGCTGCACAGCCGCCGCCAGGACTACGAGGACGTGGTCGCCGCGCTGGCCGACCGTATCCTCGCGGTCGCCCGCGAACACCACCTCCCGCCCGAACCTCCCGCCGCCGACCCCGAGTCGGCGGCGAACGCGTTCGCCGGGCTGCCGCAGCGCCTCCTCGACGACGCCGCGCAGTACGTGCACCTGGTGGTCGCGGCCGGCAGCCGGGAGCAGATGAAGGAGGTACGCGGGGACGTCCAGTTCTACGGCGAGCGCGGCCAGGACTGGGCGCCGTTCCGGCCGGACATGAGCGAGTCGCTGGCCGCGCACGCCCGGAAACTGATCTCCGAGCGGCTGTTCGGCTCCGGCGTGTCCGACCTCGACCGGCTCGGCGACCGGGCCGAACGCGCCCGGCGCAACAACGAGATCCTGGTGCTGCTGGTGGACGCGTGGGCCACCCGGCTCGCGGACTTCCAGCAGGTACTGGCGGACTTCGACAGCCGGGACGAATCCTCCGCGGTGCTGGTACCGGCGAACCGCGACGACCCGGAGAGCACCGGGTACCGGCGGGACCTCAGCTCGCGCGTGTCCCGCACCTTCCCGCACAGCATCGCGCGGCGTGACCTGCTGTTCCGCGCCGATATCGAGACGGCGCTGGGATTCGACGCCGACCTGCTCGACGTCGTGGAAGAGGCGCAGAACCGCATATTCCGTAAGGGTCGCGTGTTCCGCCGCCCGCCGGATATACCGCCGGGACAGAGACCTATCCTGGAAGGTCCATGATGTTAGCGCCGGGCATCTACTCTGGACAGACCGGGGGGCCGACAATGGCGATCACGAATGCGCAGCCCCAAGGTGGTCAGCATGGACGCGATTGAGCGGGCGGAGCGCTCCGGCCGCATCATCACGTTCTACTCGTACAAGGGCGGCGTCGGTCGGACCATGGCCGTGGCCAATCTCGCGTGGATACTGGCGAGCAGCGGTAAACGGGTACTGACCGTGGACTGGGACCTGGAGTCGCCCGGCCTGCACCGCTACTTCCACCCGTTCCTGGTGGACAAGCAGCTGCGCGATTCCCCCGGCGTCATCGACGGCGTCCGCGACTACGCCCGCACCACCACCCGCCCCGGCGGCGAGCCGGTATCCCGCGATCTGGACCCGGCGGAGATCGCCCGCGCGGCGCAGATCCAGCGGTACGCATCCTCGCTGGAGGGCTTCGAATTCCCGGGCGGTGGCCTCATCGATTTCGTACCCGCGGGCCGGCAGAACTCGGCCTACTCCCGGATCGTCAGCACCTTCGACTGGGCGGACTTCTACGACCGGCTGGGTGGCGGGCTGTTCCTGGACGCGTTCGCCGAGGACATGCGGCGGCACTACGACTTCGTGCTGATCGACAGCCGCACCGGCCTGAGCGACAACGCCGGTATCTGCACCGTGCAGCTGCCCGACGCGGTGGTGGTGTGCTTCACCATGAGCACGCAGAGCATCGACGGCGCGGTGGCGGTGGCCAAGTCGATCCGCAGCCAGCGTGACGGCATCCGGCTGTACCCGGTGCCGATGCGGGTGGAGGACGGTGAGCTGGTCAAGCTGGAGCGCAGCCGCGACTACGCCCGGCAGAAGTTCGCGTCCCTGGTCGACGCGCTCGGGTACGCCGACAGCGACAAGTACTGGGGCCTGGTCGAGATCCCGTACAAGCGGTTCTACGCGTACGAGGAGGTACTGGCCACCTTCGGCGACCGGCACCTGCAGGAGGGCAGCCTGCTCGCGGCGTACGAGCGGCTGGCCGGGGAGCTGGTGGGCGCCCCGGTGGAGTACGTCCCCGCCGCCGAGCCGGTACGGCTGGGCTGGTTGGCCGAGTTCGAGCGGCGGGCACCGACCGCGCCGGCGGAGTTGGTGATCGCGTACGCGCCGCCGGACCGGATGTGGGCGGAGTGGATCGCCGCGGAGCTGCAGTCGGTGGGTCAGTTGTCGGTGCGGCGGGAGATCGACGAGGCGTTGACGTCGATGGATACGGCGCAGCGGGTGCTGCTGCTGCTGTCGCGGGAGGCGCTGCGCTCGGCGCACGCGGTGCGGCTGTGGCGGCGGGGCATCGACCGGGACACGCCGGGGCCGGGGCGGTTCCTGCTGCCGGTGCGGCTGGACGGGGTGCGGCTGGTGGCGCCGTACGACGAGCGGCACGCGGTGGACGTGTTCGAGGTGTCGCCGGCGGTGGCCCGGCAGGCGCTGCTGACCGTGCTGGACCTGCCGGAGGTGGCGGCGCCGGAGGCGCGGCGGGAG
>DATEJJ010000769.1:0-8964 GCA_035278125.1 Rugosimonospora sp. | reverse complement strand
GACGCCGAGCGCGCCGCCGTGGCGGAGCGGGCCGCCGGCGACCTGGCCTCGGAGGTGCGCCGGCTGGCGCGGCAGGCCGGGCTCACCGAGCCTGAGCTGCGTGCGGCCACCGCCGTGGTCACCAGCGCGCTGACCGAACTGCGCCGCCTCCTGCGTGGCTGAGCCGCCGGGTGGGATTCCCAGGCAATTCCCAGGCACACTTCAGTCATGGCACAGCAATGGAGACAACCATGAAACACATGGGGGTACGTGATGGTGTCGCACAATCCGGGGGTGCGGCGCTGTCCGGTGCGGCGCAGGCTGAGGCGAGACTGCTCGTTGTTGAGGACGACCTCAATATTCTTGAGCTGCTCTCGGCCAGCCTGCGCTTCGCCGGATTCGCGATCAGCACGGCCAGCAGTGGTGCCGAGGCCGTAGCTGTCGCGCGCGACGAGCGCCCTGACCTGATCGTGCTGGACGTGATGCTGCCCGACCTGGACGGCTTCGAGGTCATCCGGAAGCTGCGCGACGGCGGTACCCGTACCCCCGTGGTGTTCCTGACCGCGCGGGACGGGGTGGATGACAAGATCCGCGGCCTGACGCTCGGCGGCGACGACTATGTCACCAAGCCCTTCAGCCTGGAGGAGCTGACCGCGCGCATCCGTGCGGTGCTGCGCCGCACCAGCGGGCAGAACAGCTCGGCCCGGCTCACCTTCGCCGACCTGGAGCTGGACGAGGACGCGCACGAGGTGTGGCGGGACGGGCAGCGCATCGCGCTGTCGCCCACCGAGTTCAAGCTGCTGCGATACCTGATGGCCAACGCGGGCCGGGTGCTGTCCAAGGGGCAGATCCTCGACCACGTGTGGAGCTACGACTTCCGCGGCGACGACAGCATCGTCGAGTCCTACATCTCCTACCTGCGCCGCAAGGTCGACGCGGTGGAGCCCAGGCTCATCCACACGCTGCGGGGTGTGGGGTACGTGCTGCGCCTGCCCAGCTAGCCAGCCCGGAGATGCATCGGCTGATCAACCGCACCCCACTGCGCGTCAAGCTGGTGGTGGCGGTGCTCGCACTGGTCGCGGCGGCCCTGCTGGTCATCGGCGTGGCCAGCGCCTTCGCGCTGCGCAGCTACCTGCTCGGCCAGATCGACGCGCAGCTGCGTACCACCGCCAGCCGGGTCAACTCGCTGAACCACCTGATCAACTCGGGCGAGCTGCCCACCTCGATCGTGGTCGGCAGCCAGGACGCGGACGGCTGGCAGGTGGCGCGGTACACGCTCTACTACCCGGACGAGAACAGCCTGCCGCAGCTGCCGCGCACCTTCGACGAGTCGGCGGCGCGGGCCGGGCAGCCCTACTTCGCCCCGTCCGAGGACGGTACCCGGCGGTGGCGGGTACTCATCGTGGAGCGGTCCAACGCCACCATGACCATGGTCGCGGCGGATACGTCCACAATGGACCATGCGGTGGAGCGGCTGGTCCTGGCCGAGCTGCTGGTCGGCTTCGGCGTGCTGATCCTGCTCGCGGTGCTGGGTGCCGCGCTGGTCCGGGCCACCCTGGGCACACTGCGCGAGATCGAGCACACCGCACAGGCGATCGCCGCCGGCGACCTGACCCGGCGGGTACCCGAGTTCGAGCCGGGCGACGATGAGCCGCGTACCGAGGTGGGGCGGCTGGGCCGGGCGCTGAACGCGATGCTGGTGCAGATCGAGGCGGCGTTCACCGCGCGGGCGGAGTCCGAGACCGCGGCCAGGGCGGCCGAATCGGCGGCACGGGACGCGGAGTCCGCCGCCCGCGACGCGGCCGAGGTGGCCCGCCTGTCCGAGGCCCGCGCCCGCCGCTCCGAGCAGCGGATGCGCCAGTTCATCGCGGACGCCTCGCACGAACTGCGTACCCCGCTGACCACCATCCGGGGCTTCGCCGAACTGCACCGGCAGGGTGCGGTGCGCTCGCCGGAGGAGGTGGAGCGGCTGGTGCGCCGGATCGAGGACGAGGCGTCCCGGATGGGCCTGCTGGTCGAGGACCTGCTGCTGCTGGCCCGGCTGGACCAGGAGCGGCCGCTGGAGCGTACCCCGCTGGAGCTGCGGGTGATCGCGAACGACGCGGTGGCCGCCGCCCGGGTGGTGGCGCCGGACCGGCCGATCGCGCTGGAGATCCCGGAGGGTACCGGCCCGCTCGTGGTGTCCGGGGACGAGTCCCGGCTGCGGCAGGTGGTCGGCAACCTGATGACCAACGCGCTGACGCACACCCCGGCGGGTACCCCGGTCTGGCTGCGCCTGTACGGGGCGGACGGCGACGTGGTGGTCGAGGTGGCCGACGCCGGGCCGGGGCTGAGCGCGGACCAGGCCGAACGGGTGTTCGAGCGGTTCTACCGGGCGGACCCGGCCCGTACCCGGCGCAGCGGGCCGGACGGCGCCCCGCGTACCGGCGCCGGCCTGGGCCTGGCCATCGTGGCGGCGCTGGTGGCGGCGCACGACGGCACCGTGGAGGTGGACAGCACACCGGGTAGCGGGGCCACCTTCCGGGTACGCCTGCCGGCCGCGCCCGCCGCCCTGGTGAGCAGTGGCAGCTGAGCCACGCCGAGTGATTCACAGCCAACTTCCAGGGGGAGTTCAGGCGCGACAAAGTCTCATCAGCCACTCTTATGGGCATGAGCGAGAGCGACACCACCCCCCAGCCGCCTCCGGAGCTGGTACGGGAACCGGCCCGGGAGCCCGCCGCATCCGCCGGGAACGAGTCGACGAGCGAGTTGCCGCGCTCCGATAGCCAGCCGCCATGGGCAGTCCCCGCCGTACCGGCGCCCGTACCCTTCCCGCAGCCCGGTCCGGCGTACCCGCAGCCCGTCCCGCCCTTCCCGCAGTCGGCTCCGCCCTTCCCCCAGTCGGGTCCGCCGTACCCGCAGTCCGGGCCGCCGGGCTCGGCCTGGCAGCGGCCCGGGCCGCAGCCCGTGGGTGCCTTCCCGGCGCCGCAGCCGGCCTGGCACGAGGGGCCCGGCTACCCGCCGCCGGGGATCCCACCCCAGTCGCCGTACGGCATCGGCCCGCTGCCGGCACAGTCCGGCCCGGGCGGCGGCGGTCCCCGCATCGGCCGGGTGCTCGCCATCGCACTGCTCGGCCTGCTGCTCGCCGGTGGCGGCGGCGTGGTCGGCGGCGTCGTGGTGCACGCCACCGACGCGAACAACTCGTCCGGGAACACGTCGCGCGCGGCCAGTTCGACCCGCGGCTCCGCGACCGCCCTGGACCGCTCCTCGCTCGCCGGCATCGTGGCCGGGGTCAAGGACAGCGTGGTCTCCATCTTCACCCAGGACGCCGAGGGCTCGGGCGTGGTGCTGGACACCGCCGGTCACATCCTGACCAACAACCACGTGGTGGCCGACGCGCAGAACAGCACCGTCCGGGTGACCTTCGCCAGCGGCAACAGCGTGCCGGCCAAGATCCTGGGTACCGACGCCAAGACGGACATGGCCGTGGTGCAGGTGTCCGGCGTCTCCGGCCTGACCGCCGCGAAGTTCGGCGACAGCGACGCGCTGCAGGTGGGCGACAGCGTCATCGCGATCGGCAGCCCGCTGGGCCTCGACGGCTCGGTCACCGCTGGCATCGTGAGCGCGCTGAACCGCACCATCGACGAGAGCGCCAGCCAGCAGAACCCGTTCTCGCAGCAGCAGAGCCAGGCCGGTACCGCCATCGCCGGCGCGATCCAGACCGACGCCGCGATCAACCCGGGCAACTCCGGCGGCGCGCTGGTGAACATGGCCGGCGAGGTGATCGGCATCAACACCGCGATCGCCACCTCGGACACCGGAAGCAGCGGCAACATCGGCGTCGGCTTCGCCATCCCCAGCAACCGCGCGAAGGAGGTGGCCAACAGCCTGATCAAGGGCGAGAAGGTGAGCCACCCGTACATCGGCGTGGGTGTGGGTACGGCCAACGGCAACGCCGGGGCGCAGGTATCGACGGTGGTCAACGGCGGACCGGCCAGCAAGGCGGGCGTCCAGCAGGGTGACGTGATCACCAAGGCCGGCGGCACCGACATCCACACCTCCGACGACCTGCTCAACGTGGTACAGGCCGCGAAGGTGGGCGATCAGTTGCAGCTGACCGTCACCCGCAGCGGCAGCCAGAAGAGTGTCACGGTCACGATCGGCGAATCGCCCAACTGACCCAGAGCTTTGTGCCTCTCCTCCCAAAACGGACGGCGCGATCCCACCGGATCGCGCCGTCCGCTGTCCGGGGTGGCTACTCGTCCAGCCAGTTCATGCTCCGCTCGACCGCCTTGTGCCACATCCGGTACGCGTGGTCCCGCTCGCCGGGGTCCATCCGCGGCGCCCAGTGCGCGTCCACCTGCCACTTGCCCCGCAGCGCGTCCAGGTCCGGCCAGAACCCGACGGCCAGCCCCGCGGCGTACCCGGCGCCCAGTGCGGTGGTCTCGGCGACGGTCGGGCGCTCGACGGGTACGTCGAGCACGTCGGACTGGAACTGCATGAGCAGTTCGCTGGCGGTCATGCCCCCGTCCACCTTGAGCTTCGCCAGGGGTACGTGGGACTCCGCCTCCATCGCGTCGACCACGTCCTTGACCTGCCAGGCGGTCGCCTCCAGCGCGGCCCGGGCCAGGTGCGCCTTGGTCACGTACCCGGTCAGCCCGGTGATCACGCCGCGCGCGTCCGGGCGCCAGTACGGCGCGAACAGGCCGGAGAACGCGGGTACGAAGTAGCAGCCGCCGTTGTCGGACACCTGCGCGGCCAGCTCGTTCACCTCGGCCGCGGCGGCGATCACGCCCAGGTTGTCGCGCAGCCACTGGACCAGCGCCCCGGTCACCGCGATCGAGCCCTCCAGCGCGTACACCGGCGGCTGGCCGGCGATCTGGTACCCGAGCGTGGTGACCAGCCCGCGCTCGCTGGGTACCGGCTCGGTGCCGGTGTTCAGCAGCAGGAACGAACCGGTGCCGTAGGTGCACTTCGCCTGCCCCGGGTCGAAGCAGGTCTGCCCGAACAGCGCCGCCTGCTGGTCGCCCAGGGCGCTGGCGACCGGTACCCCGCCCAGGTCCCCGCTGGCCTCACCGTACACATAGGACGATGGCCGGATCTCGGGCAGCATGGCCCGGGGTACCCCGAACGCGTCCAGCAGGTCCGCGTCCCAGTCCAGTGTGGACAGACTCATCAGCATGGTACGGCTGGCGTTGGTGACGTCGGTCGCGTGTCGCGCGCTGGCGCTTGGGCCAGAGCGGCCAGCCGGCGCTTGACCGCCGGTCAGGCGCCAGATCAGCCAGGTGTCCAGGGTGCCGAAGAGCACCTCGCCCGCCTCGGCCCGCTTGGCCAGCCCGGGATCGCTGTCCAGCAGCCAGCGGATCTTGGGACCCGCGAAGTACGTGGCGAGCGGCAGTCCGCACACCGGCCGGAACCGGTCCGGCCCCGCGTCCCCGGCCAGTTCCCGGATGATCCGGTCGGTACGCGTGTCCTGCCACACGATCGCGTTGTGTACCGGCTCCCCGGTCTCGGCGTCCCACAGCAGCGTGGTCTCCCGCTGGTTGGTGATGCCGATCGCGGCGAGATCGGCCCGGGACAGCCCGGCCCCGTCCAGCGCGGCACGGGTGACCATGCCGACGTTGTGCCAGATCTCCATGGCATCGTGCTCGACCCAGCCCGGGCGCGGGTAGATCTGCCGGTGCTCGCGCTGGTCCAGCGCGGCGATCCGGCCGTCGGAGTCGAAGACGATGCAGCGCGTCGAGGTGGTCCCCTGGTCGATCGCGGCGATGTATCGGGAGGTCACGCAGACAGTGTGCCCCGGCCGGGTCGGAAAGATCTAACACCGTGGTTCCGGCCGCCGACTGTCCTGGTGAAGACGCCCGTCTAGTTGATCATGTGGAGTGCGAGATGCGCGTATCGGTGGGTCGCAAGCTGGCACTGCTCGCCGCTACCGGCCTCGCGGCTGCCGGCGCGATCGGCGCGGTCAGCTACACCGGAAACACCAGCATCAAGACCGGCAGCGACCTCCGTGTGGTGCTGAACAAGGCGAACCAGAACCTGATCGAGCTGGACGTGCTGCAGAGCGACGTGGAGGTCGCCGAGTTCGCCGAGATCATGGCGGTCACCGACCCGGAGCGCAAGGGCGCCCTCGACGATCTGAACGCGGTACAGCAGCAGGCCAGCACCATCTGGGACTGGTTCGACAGCGTCACCCTGCCGGCAGCCACCCGGCAGACGGTGGACGCGCTGCACACCGCGTACACCGCCCACCTGCAGGACGTGGCCGGGAAGATGCCCGCCTACGGTGCGCTCGACCCGGGCTCGGCCGCGGCGCAGACGGCCGTGACCGCCGCTACCGCCGCCAACGACGCGGTGAGCACCACGCTCCAGACCGCCCGCGATGCGGTGCAGGCGCAGGTCAACGCGGCCCGGACCGCCTCGGACAGCACGATCAACACGACCAAGACAACCGTGGTGGTCGTGTTGCTGGTGGCGCTGGTGCTGCTGGTGGCGCTCGCGTTGCTGATCAGCCGCTCCATCGCCCGGCCGCTGGCCGCGATGGTGGCCGCCCTGCGCGCGGTCGCGGCCAAGGACCTGACCGTCGACGTCGACGTGCGTACCTCCGACGAACTGGGCGACATGGCCGTCGCGCTGCGCGAGGCGCTGGCCGAGATGCGTACCGCGATGACCACCATCGGTACCACCTCGGCCACGCTGGCCGGCGCCTCGGAGGAGCTGAACGCGGTCTCCACCCAGCTCGGCAGCGGGGCGGAGGAGACCTCGGCACAAGCGGGAGCGGTGGCCGTCGCCGCCGACGAGGTCTCCGCGAACGTGAACACGATGGCGGCGGCCACCGAGCAGATGACCGCCTCGATCAGCGAGATCGCGCGCAGCGCGTCCTCGGCCGCCGGGGTGGCCACCGAGGCGGTCAGCACCGCGCAGGTCACCTCCGAGGCGGTACAGCGGCTGGGCCAGGCGAGCGCGGAGATCGGGGACATCCTGAAGGCGATCAACGCGATTGCCGAGCAGACCAACCTGCTCGCCCTGAACGCCACGATCGAGGCGGCCCGGGCCGGCGACGCGGGCAAGGGCTTCGCGGTGGTGGCCGGCGAGGTCAAGGACCTGGCCCAGGAGACCGCGAAGGCGACCGAGGACATATCGCGCAAAACCGCGGCGATCCAGAGCACCACCAGCGACGTGTCCCAGTCCATCGGGCAGATCGCCGAGGTGGTCAACCAGATCAACGAGCTGCAGACCGCGATCGCGGCGGCGGTCGAGGAGCAGTCCGCGACCGCCTCGGAGATCAGCCGCAGTGTGGCCCAGGTCTCGTCGGGTACCGGTCAGATCGCGGAGAACATCACCGGGGTGGCCTCGGCCGCCGGCTCGACGGCCGAGGGCGCGGGCGTGACCCTGCAGTCCGCGGGCGAGCTGGCCAACCTCGCCGGCCAGCTCGACCAGCTGGTCCGGGCATTCAAGTACTGAGCCGGATGAGCTGGACATTAACCCGTGAAGAAATTCTGACTCCTCCATTCGTCGTCTGATCTCACCTGGACGCGGCAAGTTACCCTCAAGCCACTGCCTGGGGGGAGGGCAGCAACTCCGACCTGGGCGGGACGGCTGTGGAGGGCAGCGTGACGGTCATCGACACGCGGATGAGCGTCTGGGAGGCGCTGGCCGGGCGCGCCCCGGGACGCACGCTGGGACCTGCGGATCCCGGGCTGTGGAGTGCCGTCGCAGAGCGGCTCAACCCGGCCCGCGCCCGTCCGGTGCTGCGGCAGGGTATCGAGGAAGCGCACCTGACCAGCGTCCGCGGCGTGGCGTACGTCATGCTGCGCTCGCCGGACGGTACCAACGCCTGCTACCTGCGCCTGGCGCCGGAGGAGGTGGAGCTGGCCCAGCTGATGGACGGTACCCGTACCGTGGCCCGGCTGGTCGCCGAGTTCGCCCGGATCACCGGGCGGCTGGCCCCGGACCAGGTGACCCGGGTCGTCGCGGACCTCGCCGGCAACCGGATGCTGGAGGAGCTGCCGGTCGACGCGTTCCGCCGGCTGGACAGGGTGCACCGCCGGCCCTGGCCGGTACGGGTGCTGCGCGCGGCGGTGGCCTTCGCCCGCGGCCGGCGGGTGATCATCGCCCGGATCGACCCGCTCATCTCCCTGCTGTACCGGGCCGGCGGCCGGCTGTTCTTCACCCGGTTCGTGGCGGTACTCGTCGGAATCGTGGCGCTCGCCGGACTCGCCGTCTTCGTCTGGAACTGGATCCGCGGCGCCCAGCCGGTCTTCCTGGCCGGCGGCTCGTACGCCACCGGCGCGCTGGTGCTGCTCGGGTTGAACGTGTTCGCGCTGGCCTGCCACGAACTCGGGCACGCGCTGGCCACCAAGCACGCCGGTCGCCGGATACCCGCCGCCGGCCTGCTCGTGTACTTCGGCATCCCGTCGGTCTTCGTGGACACCACCGACGTGTGGATGGCCGGCCGCCGCGCTCGGCTGGTCACGACCGCCGCCGGCCCGGCCACCGGCCTGTTCCTGGCCGGCGTGGCGCAGGTGGTCGGGCTCGTCGACCCGGCGCTCGCGCCGTGGACCTTCAAGCTCTCCTTCGCCTGGTACATCAACGCCGCGTTCAACCTCAACCCGTTCCTCGCGCTGGACGGCTACTACCTGTTGATGGACTGGCTGGAGGTGCCGAACCTGCGCGCCCGCGGCCTGGCCTGGGTGGCCGCCCGGCTCCGCCGCCGCCCACCACGCTTCGGGCAGCTGGACCGGGAGGGGCGGCTGGTCGCGCTGTACGGGCTGCTCTCCGTGGCCTGGCTCGCGGTCGCGGCGAACCTGGCGTACCGCATCTACGTGGACCGGGTGGACGGCCTGATCCTCGGGCTGTGGCGGTCGGGGTGGTGGCAACGGGCGCTGCTCGCGGCGGTCGTCGCCGGGCTGGCCGCACCCATCGTGTGGGTGCTGTTCGGTTGGCTGGGCAAGCGCCGCCGCCGGCTGGCCCAGGCGCTGCGCGAGCGCCGGGTGGCCGCCGACG
>DATEJJ010000768.1:0-2162 GCA_035278125.1 Rugosimonospora sp. | reverse complement strand
GGTGGCGGCCGCGCTGGCGCTGCGGGACCGCCGCGGCGGCTGGCGGCCGGTCATCGGCGCGGTGCTCGCGCTGGCCGGCGTGCCCGGTTACCTGGTCTGGGTGGCGCTGCGGGTGGGCCACCTCAACGCCTGGTTCACCATCCAGTCGGCCGGGTGGGGCACCACCACCGACTGGGGTCGGTCCACTGTGGACTTCGTGCTGAACACGCTGCGCACCGCCACCGGCTGGATCCAGGTGAGCGTGGCGCTGATGCTGATCGCCGCGCTGGTGGCGCTGGCCCTCGCCGCCCGCGCCGGCACCTGGCTCCCCCTGTCGGTGTACGGGATCCTCGCCTTCGCGCTGGTGATCGGGCAGGCCGGCTACTACCACTCCAAGCCCCGCCTGCTGGTACCGGTACTGTTGCTGCTGTTCCCCGCCGCCTTCGCCACCGCCCGTGCCCGTACCGGCACCGCCGTCCTGGGGCTCACGCTGTACGCCGCGTTCGGCCTCTGGTACGGCGCCTACATGGTCACCGTGTGGCCCTACACGATCTGAGTCGATGCCTGAACTCCCCGAGGTCGAAACGGTCCGCCAGGGACTGGCGGAATGGGTCACCGGCCGCACCATCGAGCGGGTCGAGGTGCACCACCCCCGCGCGATCCGCCGCCACCTGCCCGGCTCCGCGCACTTCGCGTCTGTCCTGAATGGACGGACGGTGGTCGACGTGTGCCGGCGCGGAAAGTACCTGTGGCTCCCGCTGGACAGCGGCGACGCCATCCTGGGCCACCTCGGCATGTCCGGCCAGATGCTGCTGCAGCACGCCGGCGTGCCGGACGAGGCGCACCTGCGGGTACGGTTCCGGTTCACCGACGGCGATCCGGAGCTGCGCTTCGTGGACCAGCGCACGTTCGGCGGGCTGGCCGTCTCCGAGGGTGGCGCCGGGCTGCCTGCCGAGATCGCGCACATCGCCCGCGACCCGGTGGACCCGGACTTCTCCGACACCGAGTTCGTGGCGCGGCTGCGCGGCCGGCACACCGAGGTGAAGCGGGCTCTCCTGGACCAGAGCCTGATCTCCGGGGTGGGCAACATCTACGCGGACGAAGCGCTGTGGCGGGCGAAGCTGCACGGCACCCGGGCCTGCGACGCGCTGACCCGGCCGGCGGTGCAGCGGCTGCTCGGGCACGTCCGCGAGGTACTGACCGAGGCGCTGCGCGCCGGGGGTACCAGCTTCGACGCGCTGTACGTCAACGTGAACGGGGAGAGCGGGTACTTCGACCGGTCGCTGCACGCGTACGGGCGCGAGGGCGAGCCGTGCGACCGCTGCGGTACCCCCATCCGCCGCGAGGCGTTCATGAACCGCTCGTCCTACTCCTGCCCGCGCTGCCAGCCCCGCCCCCGTCAGCGCAGCGCCAGCGCGAGTTCCTGACGCTCCGGTACGCCGGCCACGGCCCGCGCGTAGACCTGCTGGTACCCGTCGAGCATGGTGCGCAGGCTGAACAGCGTGCGCGAGCGCTGCCGCGCCGAGTTGGACAGCTCCCGCCGCAGCCGCTCGTCGCGCAGCAGCCCGAGACAGGCCCGGCCGAGCGCCTCCGGATCCCGGGACGGCACCACCATCGCGCCGATGCCCACCATGTCGGCCAGGCCGCCGGACTCCGTGCACACCGCCGGCCGGCCGCACATCATCGCCTCGATCAGCGGGTACGGCATGCCGGGGTCGTTGCCGGAGACCGCGATCACCTGCGCCATCCCGTACAGCGCGCGGCGGTGCGCCACCGGCCCGGTGAAGCTGACGCCGACCGGGCGGCTGCCGTCCGCCGGGTGCCCGATCACGATCAGCCGGGCCTCGGGTACCGCCGCGCGTACCGCCTGGAACGCGGTGAGCACCAGGCCCCGCTCCCGGTCGGGCCCGACCCAGGCGATGACCGGCTCGTCCGGCTCCTGGCGCAGCGGCGGGTTGTCCCGCGGGTCCACCCCGGGCGGGATCATCGTGACCAGGTCCCGGGGCGCGCCGTGGGTCAGCGCCCACTGCCGCATCCGCTCACCCGGCGGTACGACCGCGGCCGCCTCGGCGTACCCGAGCCGGGTCAGCGCGCGCAGGAACCGCAGCACCAGTGCCCGTACCGCCGCGTCGGTACGCGCCCGGCGCAGCAGCGGGTCCTGCGGGTACCCGCTGTGCTCGGTG
>DATEJJ010000767.1:0-12296 GCA_035278125.1 Rugosimonospora sp. | reverse complement strand
GGCAGGCCCGGTCGAGGCGCTGGACGAGCACACCTGCGCGGTGAGTCTGGGATCGGACAGTGTGGAGCTGCTCGCGGTCTGGTTGGGCGCGCTGGGCTGCGATTTCACCGTCACGGACGCGCCCGAGCTGGCCGCCGCGCTGCGCCTGCTGGCCGACCGGTACCGGCGGGCCGCGGTCACTTAAGGGACATCCCGGATGTACTTCGGACGCAGTTCGTCAACTATCTATAAATACGTGCGCCACTCGGGGGAGCCTAGGAGGCCGTACATGCGACACGTGACATCCACCCTGCTGCGCTCGGGCCTTGCCGGACTGGCCGGACTCGCGCTGCTCGCGTCCTGCGCGAGTACACCGAGCACCGCGTCCGCCGGATCGGGCGGCGGCGGCAGCAGCCCGGCGTCCAGTCCCGGCCACGCGACGTACAGCGCGCCGCCGGCCCAGGCACTGCGCGCCGGCGAACACTTCGAGACCCTGCGGATGGCCGAGCCGTACCAGCCGGTGGCGCCCAACGGCGGCACCGACGAGTACCGCTGCTTCCTGGTCGACCCGAAGATCACGAAAATGAGCTACCTGACCGGCAGCCAGTTCCTGCCGGACAACGTGGCCATCGTGCACCACGCGATCTTCTTCCGGGTCAGCCCGCAGGACGCGGACAAGGCGCGGCAGGCGGACGCGGCCTCGCCGGGCGAGGGCTGGACCTGCTTCGGTGACGCGGACATCAACGCCGACGCGGCGTGGGTGGCGCAGTGGGCGCCGGGCTCCAACGAGACCCTGCTGCGCCAGAGCATCGGCTACCCGATGCCACCGGGCAGCCTGCTCATCATGCAGGTGCACTACAACCTGCTCGCCACCGGCGGCAAGCCGGGCGGGGTTGACCAGTCGAGCATCCGGCTGCGGCTGGCCGACGGCAGCACGAAGATGACCGCGCTGGACACCGCCACCATGACCGCGCCGGTCGAACTGCCCTGCGCGACCGGTGAATCCGGCCCGCTGTGCGACCGTACCGCCGCCATCGCCGACGTGGCCCGGCGGTTCGGCCCGGAGATCGGCCAGGCCGCGCAGCACCTCAACCGGGCCTGCAACGGCGGCAACCCGCCGGTACCCGGCCCCACCCAGCACTGCGACCACCAGCTGCCGCCCGGTACGACGATCTACGCGGTGGCCGGGCACATGCACCTGCTGGGCCGGTCCATCACGCTGGTGCTCAACCCGGGTACGCCGAACGCACGCACGCTGCTGGACGTCCCGTCGTACAACTTCGACGACCAGGCCATCCGGCCGCTGGCCCAGCCGGTGACCCTCAAGGCCGGCGACACGCTGCGGGTCACCTGCACCCACGACGCCTCCCTGCGCAAACTGCTGCCGCAGCTGCGCACCCTGCCGCCGCGCTACGTGGTGTGGGGCGACGGTACCAGCGACGAGATGTGCCTCGCCCTGGCCGTAGTCTCGGTCCCCGGCATGTGAGCGCGGAGCGAACCGAGGATAGAGTCACGCTGTTCCTGGCCGGGCTCCACCGGCCAGGAACAGCACCGAGTTGACGTACCGAGGCCAGGGCCACAGCACCCGCTTGGTCAGCCCGCGGCCGGCCACGTGCTCGGTCCGCCGCTGGTGCGCGACGAGGTCGAACCGGTCCAGCGGGAGCCAGGCGCGGCCGGGCAGCACCCAGCCCCGGTACCCCCACGAGCCCAGCAGGTCCACAATGGACGATACCGGCTGCATCCGGGACTCCACCTCGATGAACAGCGCGGGCTGCCAGCGGCGCACCGTCTTCTCCGCGCCGCGCAGCACCGGCAGCTCGTGGCCCTCCACGTCGATCTTCGCGAAGCGCACATCCTCCAAGCCCAGGCTGTCCACGGTCACCGTGGGTACCCGCATCGCCCGGCTGTGCGTGGCGTTGCGTACCAGCGAGTTGACGCCGTTCGGGCCGGCCGCGTCGGGTACCCAGATGTCCGCCTCGCCGGCCTCGTCCGATGCCGCGGCCGCGACCACCTCCACATTGGACGGTGCGGCCCGGCGCAGGATGTCGGCGATGCGCGGGGTGGCCTCGAAGGCCACCACCCGGTCGGCGCGGCGGGCCATCCGGGCCGACCACGGCCCGTACCAGGCGCCGACGTCCAGCGCCGTGCCACCGCGGGGGCACAGTTCCGGCAAGCGTCGCAGTTCCGGCTCGAACCGGCTATATACGGCAGTGAGCGCGGCGACCAGGTACCGGTCCGGTAGCCGGGTCACGACGCGCGAGGCGAGTCCCACGGCTGTGAGCATACGAGTACGGCGGAGCATATTACCGATCAGTGCATGTTACCGATCGGTAGAAATCAACGCCGGACAGCGAGTATCGTCTGGCTCCGTGACGGACAGAGTGCTGGATCGTTCGGGGTTCGAGTCCGCGTGGGAGATCGCGGGCGAGATCCCGGGGTGGCTGACCCGCGAGCAGGCCAGCGACCTGTGGCACGCGGCCCGGCAGCTGCCGCCCGGTGCGACCATCGTGGAGATCGGCAGCCACCAGGGCCGCTCGACCGTGGTGCTGGCGCACGCCGCCGCGCGGGTCGGCGGCCGGGTGATGGCCATCGACGCGTTCTGCGAGGGGCCGATGCTCGGCGGCGCGGCGACCAAGGGCAAGTTCGAGGCGAACGTGGCCCGGGCCGGGCTGGCCGGTAGCGTCGAGCTACTGGTCAACTACAGTACGAAGCTTCGTCCACAGTGGAACGGGCCGGTCGACCTGCTGTACGTGGACGGCAAGCACGACTACTGGACGTTCGGCGACGACCTGCGGTGGTCGGACTGGCTCCCGGCGAACGGCCCGATCTTCGTGCACGACTGCTTCTCGTCCATCGGAGTGACCAGCGGCGTGCTCGTCAAGGTGCTGCCCTCGCGGCGGTACGCGTTCAGCGGGCGGACCGGTTCGCTGGCCCGGTTCGAGCGCCGCCCGCCGACCGGGGCCGACCGGTGGCGGCTGATCCAGCAGCTGCCGTGGTTTGCCCGCAATGTCATCATCAAGGTGCTGTTGCGCCTGCGGCTGCGGCCGGTCGCCGCGACACTCGGGCACGCGGGACCCTACGACCCGTACTGAACGTGTCCGGTCCATGGCACTCTATGTGCCATGACCGTGGCGGATCCGGTCGCGCCGAGCGGCGCGGCCACGGGGGACGGCGGGCGGCTGGCACGGTGGATCCGGACGGATCCGGTACGCGCGGCTGCCGTGGCACTGATCGCGGTGCAGGTGGTCTGGCGCCCGCAGATCGCGGCACAGGGCTTCCTGGCCTACGACGACTTCAGCCTTGCCTCCCGGGCGGCAGATGCCCACCTGAACTTCACCTACCTGGGTACCCTCTTCAACAACCACTTCATGCCCGGCGGCATGCTGGTCACCTGGGTGGTGACCCGGCTGTGGGGCCTGTCCTTCACCCCGTACCTGGTGCTCATGACGGTCGGGCAGGCGCTGGTGAGCATCGCCTTCTACCGGCTGCTGCGCCAGTTGCTGCGGCCCGGCTGGGCGCAGCTGGTACCGCTGGCCGTGCTGCTGTTCAGCCCGCTCACGCTGGAGGTCGACTCCTGGTGCGCGGTGGCGGTGAACCTGCTGCCGATGCAGCTGGCCATGGTGCTCGCGGTGGGCGCCCAGGCTAAGTATGTGCGCAGCCGCCACCCCAAGCACCTGGTCAGCCTGGGCTTCTCGCTGCTGCTCGGCCTGGTGTTCTTCGAGAAGTCGCTGCTGATCACGCCGTTCGTGTTCCTGCTGACCGCGTGCCTGTTCGTGCCCGGCGGCCCGGTGCGCGCCGTGCTGCGTACCGCCGTGCGCTACTGGCAGTCCTGGGCGGTGCTGGTCGGCGTGTCCCTCGGGTACCTGGCCCTGTACGCGGCGCGGGCGAAGTCGGCCGGGCACAGCCCCGCCTCGGCCGGGCAGGCGTTCACTTTCGTCAAGCAACTGCTGCTGGACACGCTGGTACCCGGACTGTTCGGCGGGCCGTGGCAGTGGTTCGGCACCGGGGACGGGCCACCCGTGACGGCGCCGGCCGACGTCCCGCGCTGGCTGTCGCTGGGCCTGCTGGCCGCGCTGGTCGTGGTCACGGCGCTGGCCCGCCCGGTGGCCATCCGCGCCTGGGCGCTGCTGCTCGGGTACGTGGTGCTGGTCGGGGTGCTGCTCGCGGTGACCCGGCTGGGCTTCTACTTCAGCCCCGCGGCCGGGCTCGCGCCCCGGTACGTGGCCGACGTGGTGGTGGTCGCCGCGCTGTGCGTGGGCGTGGCCCTGCTCGGGCTGCGCGATCCCCGGCCGGACGGCCCGTCGCAGGATGCCCGGGTGGCGGACTGGCCGCCCGTCACGCGCAGTCGCGAGGCGATCGCGGTCGCGCTGGTGGTGGCGCTCGGCGGGTACCTGCTCGGGTCCGCGTGGAGCGCCGCGCGGTTCACCGACTACTGGAAGGTGAAGCAGGGGCGCGAGTACCTGGCCACGGTGCGTACCGAACTGGCCAAGGTACCGGCCGGCAGCGTGTTCCTGGACCGCGCGGTACCGCCGGGGGTGCAGAGCCCGCTGAGCTTCCCGTACAACCTGCAGTCACAGTTCCTCCGGCCGCTGGCGCACCGGCCGGTCTTCGTCAAGCAGGCGGCGGATCCGCTGCTCATCGACGACACCGGGCACGTGCGGCACACCCTGGTGCAGGGCGTGGACAGCCTGCCCGGCACGACCGCGGACTGCGGGTACCGGGTGGACGCCGGCCAGACGGTCCAGATGCACCTGACCACGCCGATGTACGACTGGCAGTGGGTGGCGCGGGTCGGGTACTACAGCAGCGGCGAGACCGACGCGCGCCTGGTCATGGGTACCGGTGACGGCACCTGGTTCCACATCGAGCCGGGCGAGCACCAGTCGATCTTCCTCGTGGCGGGGGTGGGCGACACCGTCCAGCTGACCGTGCAGGATCCATCGGTGACGGTCTGCTTCGACAAGGTCACGGTCGGGCAGGCGGTGCCGCGCCCGTAACCGTGTCGCGACTGAGGATGTCCGCGCTTCGCAATAAAGAAATCCTTCCCTCGCCCATTACCCACGGGTAACGTGAAGTTCGCCGTCGGCCGGCGTCGATCCGATCAGAGGAGGTACCAGCACCCCAGGGAGGAAAACATGGGTCGTCTGCCTCGGAGGCTTCTGTTGGCGGCGACGACGCTGTTAGTGGCGGGAGGAGTCACGGCAGTCGCCATCCAACCCGCGCTCGCGGATCAGATCGTCACCCTCAACTTCGCCAACGTCACGGGCACCACCCTGCTGGCGAAGCCGAAGGTGACGGCGACGATCCCCAAGTCCACCATCAACACGCAGGTGAACCTCACCGCCGGCACGCTCACCGGCCAGGCCCAGATCCCGGACCTGACGGTGCACATGACGCTGCTGAACCTGGTGCCGGTCACCTCGACGGTGAGCATCGTGCCGACCGGCAACCTCACCGGCACCGTGGACCTGGCCAAGAGCAAGCTGACCACGACCACTACGTTCACGATCGCGGTGCGTAACGTCCACGTGGACGCCGTGCCCGGTCTGAACCTGGTCCCGTCCGGCTGCAAGACCAAGAGCCCGACCACGGCGACACTGTCCAACACCACGCCGATCGACATCGTGAACGGCGAGACCGTGTCGGGGACCTACACCATTCCCTCGTTCACGCACTGCGGGCTGACCACGCCACTCCTCACGCAGCTCCTGTCTGGGCCTAACAACGTCATGACCCTGAATCTCAAACCGTGAGCGCACACCGCTGGCCGGGTCCCGACCACCCGGCCGACCCGAAACGTTGGGCACCGCAAAACAAGGCTCCGGAACCTACCATGTACCCGATGGACGGACCTGAGAGCGGTACGGCCCTGGCGGATGCCGAAGTTCCGCGCCGATCCCGGCTGCGCGAACCCGCCGTGATGTGGCTCGGCGCGGCGCTGGTCGTCGTGCTGGTGGCCTGGGGCAGCGCGGTGGGCCTCGGCGCGCTGCTGCGCTCGTCCGGCTGTGCGCAGCCGGTGACGGTACGGGTCGCCGCGGCGCCCGCGATCGCCGAGGCGATCGGCCAGATCTCGCGTGCGGTCAAGCCCGACGGCTGCTACCAGATCGAGGTGCTCTCCCGCGACTCGTCGGCGATGGCGGACGCGCTGGCCAACCCGCCGGCCGACCCGCTGCCCGACGCCTGGATCCCGGAGTCCACGTTCTGGCTGCGCCGGGCGCGCACGCTGGGCGCGTTCCAGGCGCCCGACACCGGTACCAGCGTGGCCAGTACGCCCGTGGTGCTCGCGGTGACCGAGCCGGAGGCGGCGCAGCTGGGCTGGCCCGCCAAGCAGATCTCCTGGTCCGCGCTGCTGGGGCCGAACGCGGCCAACACGGTGCCGGTGGGGATGCCCGACCCGGCCTCCGACCCGATCGGCGTCTCCGCGCTGATGGCGATCCGCGGCCTGTCCAGCAGCTCCGCCGCGGACGTGGCCGCGTTGCGCAAGGTCTCGCCGTACGCGGTGACCCGGGCCGCCGACCTGTACCAGAAGCTGCCGCAGGCGGGCGCCACCGGCGACACCATCAACGCCTTCGTCAGCAGCGAGCAGTCGCTGGTGCGGTACAACGCGCACACCGGCGGTACCCCGCTAGTCGCCGCGTACCCGAACCAGAGCGTGCCCACGCTGGACTTCCCGTACGTGGTGCTGCCCGGCTCGACCGGCGCGGCCCGTACCGGCGCGACCAAGTTCCTGTCCGCGCTGGTGGGCCCGTCCGCCCCAGCGGCGCTGGGCGCGCTGGGCTTCCGTGGCCCGGACGGCCGGGTGCTGCCGGGCATCCTGCCCGACGCGGGTGCCCGCGACCAGACCATGGCGCCGATCGCGCTGCCCGAGGACAACGACATGCTCAGCCTGCTGAACACCTGGACGGGGGTACACCTGGCGGCCGAGCTGATGGGCGTCATCGACATCTCCGGCTCCATGGCCGACCCGCTGCCCAACGGCACCGACACCAAGCTGTCCGCGGTGCTGAAGGCGGCGTTGCAGGGCGCCTCGCTGCTGATGGACAGCACCGAGGTGAGCGTGTGGGAGTTCGCCACGCAGCTGGACGGCAACAAGGACTACCGCGTCATCCGGCCGTACCAGCCGCTCGGCAACGGCGGCCGTGCGGCTCTGGTACAGCAGCTCAGTGAGGTGCATGTCAAACCGAACGGGAACACCGCCCTGTACGACACCGTCTACGCCGCGTACCAGGCGGCACGCAAGGCGTGGACCCCCGGTCGCATCAACGTCATGCTGGTCGCCACCGACGGCAAGAACGACGACCCCGCCGGTGGTCTGACCCGGGCGCAACTGCTCAGCAAGCTGCACGCGATGCAGGACCCGCGCCGGCCGCTGCCCATCCTCTTCATGGGCCTCTCCGGCGGTATCGACGTCAACGAACTGCAGGCGATCGCCGGTGCGACCGGCGGCAAGGTGTACGTGACTAAGGATCCCAGTGGCATTCGCCAGATTTTCTTCGACGCCCTCGCCGACATGGCGTGCCAGCCACCGGCTTGCCGGCGGTGACCTGCGGCTGCAGCTGACGCGGCTGCAGCTGACGCCGGCGCGGCGCGCCACGGCGCTGTCGCTGTTCGCGCTGACGCTGCTGTCCTTCCTGCAGCGGCCCGGCCTGGTCACCTTCGACACCAAGCTCGACCTGGTGGTCAACCCGATCGGGTTCCTGGCCCGGTCGCTGCACCTGTGGACGCCGCAGGCCGCCTCCGGCGAGCTGCAGGACCAGGCGTACGGCTACCTGTTCCCGATGGGGCCGTTCTTCGCCGCCGCCCAGCTGGGCGGTATACCGATGTGGATCGCAGAGCGGCTGTGGTGCGCGGTCCTCCTCGGCGGCGCGTACCTCGGGCTGCTGCTGCTGGCCCGCGCGCTGGACATCGGCTCCGAGCCGACCCGGCACGTGGGCGCGCTGGCGTACGCGCTGGCCCCGCGGATGCTCACCGAGGTGGGCTCGCTGTCCGCCGAGATGCTGCCCGCGGTGATGCTGCCGTGGGTGCTGCTGCCACTGGTCAAGGTGGACCGGATCGGCTCACCGCGGCGCGCCGCCATGCTGTCCGGCCTGGCGGTGCTGTGCATGGGCGGGGTGAACGGCTCCATGGTGATCATGGCGCTGGTACTGCCGGCGCTGTGGCTGCTCACCCGGCGCTTCACCGCCGCGCACCTGCGCCTGATGGGCTGGTGGGTGCTGGCCGTCGTGGGCTGCTCGCTGTGGTGGTTCCTGCCCCTGCTCTACCTGGGCAAGTACAGCCTGCCGTTCCTCAACTACATCGAGTCGTCGACCACCACTACGGCGGTGACCTCGCTGTTCCAGGCGGTCCGCGGTACCAACCAGTGGGTCGCGTTCATCGCGCAGGCCACGCCGTGGTGGCCCTCGGGGTGGGTACTGGTGGACAACCCCATCCTGATGGCCGCCACCATGGTGGTGGCCGCGGTGGGGCTGGCCGGGCTCACCCGGCGCGGGCTGCCCGAGCGGCGGTTCCTGGTGCTCGGCGTGCTCGCCGGGCTGGTGCTGCTCACCGTCGGGTACGTGGGCAGCCTGGACAGTCCACTTGCGACAACCATGCGGCACCTGCTGGACGGGCCGCTCGCCCCGTTCCGCAACGTGCACAAGTTCGAACCGGTGCTGCGGGTACCGCTGGCGCTGGGCTTCGCGCACGGTGCGGCGGTACGGGTGCGCACATGGGGGCTGTGGCGCCGTGCCGTACCCGCACTCGCCCTGGTCGTGGTCGCCGGCGCGCCGGCCTGGATGCTCATCCTGCGCGCCGGGCCGGGCTGGAGCGACGTGCCCGACTACTGGCGGCAGGCGTCCAGCTGGCTGGGTACCCAGGACCGCAACGCGCGCACGCTGCTGCTGCCGGCCAGCGGGTTCGGCGACTACACCTGGGGACACACGGTGGACGAGCCGATGGAGGGGCTGGCCCAGGCGCCCTGGTCGGTACGCAGCCAGGTGCCGCTCGGCTCCGAGGGCAACACCCGGGTGATGGACGCGGTCGAGCAGGTACTCGACACGGGGCGCGGCTCCGCCGGCCTGGCCGACTTCCTGGCCCGCTCCGGGTACCGGTACGTGCTGCTACGCAACGACCTCGACCGGGTGCGTACCGACGCGCCGCCGGTCTCCGTGCTGCGCCAGGCGCTGACCAACTCGCCCGGGCTGTCCCGGGTGGCCGTGTTCGGACCCGAGGTGGTGCCCGACCCGTACACCGCGAGCCCGGTGGACGTGGGCGCGCAGCCGCCCCGCTCGATCGAGATCTACGCGGTACAGCGGCAGGTACCGCTGGCCAGCGCGGTGGACACCAACTCGGTCGCGACCGTCAGCGGCGGCCCGGAGTCGCTGCTCCCGCTGCTCAGCCAGGGGCTGATCGCGCCGGACCAGCCGGCCGTGCTCGCCGGCGACCTGTCCCGCGCGCCGGGTGCCACCCAGGTGAGCGGCGGCCCGGGACCGCTGCTGGTCACCGACGGGCTGCGCCGCCGCGAGGTGAACCCGGGCCGGGTGCGGGACAACGTCAGCCAGACTCTCACCGCGACCGACACCGCCCGCCAGGCGCGCACCTCGCTGGACATCCTGCCGTTCCCGGCCGCCGACCACCAGACCGTGGCCGTGCTGCAGGGGGTCCAGTCGGTCACCGCGTCCAGCGCGGCCAGCTTCGCCGACTCGGTCGGTGACACCCTCCCGTCGTACCAGCCGTTCGCCGCGATCGACGGCGACCCGAACACCGCCTGGCACTCCTCCAGCCTCTCCGGGCCGGTGGGCCAGTGGCTGGAGGTGCGGCTGGACACCCCGCGCATGCTCAGCCAGGTGTCCGTCGACTGGGTGCAGGACCTGCGGGTGGGCTGGCCGGTGACCCGGTTCGAGATCAGCACGGATACCGGCACCTCGGTGCAGGACGTGGACCCGGCCCCCGGTGCGCACCGGTACCCGGTGCCGGCCGGCCTGACCGCGACGGTACGCATCACCGTGGTCGCCGTGGCCGGCCAGCGGATCACCGGCAACGTGGGCATCAAGGAGCTGGGCATCCTGGACACGGTGGCCAGCCGCGCGCTGCGGGTACCGGCGGATGTGACGCCGCTGCCGGGGCAGCACCCGTCGTTCTCCTTCAGCCGCGCCGACGACACCCGCTCGTCCTGCTTCACCACGGACGGGGTCACCCGGTGCGACCCGCAGCTGGGCCAGACCGGTGAGGAGCCGGAGGGGCTGGACCGGCTGTTCACCACGCCCACGGCCGGCCACTACGCGCTCGCGCTGACCGCGCTGCCCCGGGTCGGCGGGCCGGTACCGCTGCTCGGCCAGAAGATCGACATCACCGCCAGCTCCTGGCTGGGCGGCGACCCGGCGGTCGCGCCGTACGCGGCCATCGACGGCAACGCGGCCAGCGCCTGGGTCGCGGACGTGACCGACCCGCAGCCGTCGCTGACGCTCAACTGGGTCGGCATGCGCAGCATCGGCCAGATCCGGGTACGCCCCGCGTCGTACCCGGCCGCGTCCACGCCGACCATCCTGGAGATCCGCTCGCCCAAGGCCACCCGGCTGGTACGGCTGGACCAGGACGGCGTGGCCCGGTTCGCCCCGCTGATCACCGACCAGCTCCAGATCACCATCCGGGACACCGGCGGGCGCACCTTCGACCAGCGCAACGGCGCCACCGCGGCGCCCCCGGGCCTGTCCGAGCTGCAGATACCGGACCTGGCCGACCTGATGCGGCCGGTGCGGCCGAGCACTCAGGTGGGCGTGCCGTGCGGCGAGGGCCCGGTCGTCCAGATCGACGGCACCAGCTACGACACGGCGGTCTCCGGTACCCTCGCCGACGTGCTGGCGCAGCGCCCGCTGCCGGTACGCATCTGCGACCTGTTCCTGGTGGACGGCACCGACCTGGCCGCCGGCGAGCACGAACTGCGTACCCTCCCGTCGGTGTCGTTCGTGGTGCAGGCGGCCGTGCTGACGCCGGGCGGCGCCACCCGACCGACCGCGCAGGCCGAGGTCACCCACCGGGACGTGACCGTGGCGAACTGGGGCGACGCGTCCCGCACCGTCCACATTGGATCGGGGGCGCAGGCGCTGCTGGTGGTGCCGGAGAACGCCAACGCCGGCTGGACCGCCACGCTCAACGGGCTGCAGCTCGCCTCGACCCGGGTGGACGGCTGGCAGCAGGCGTGGGTGGTGCCGGCCGGCAGCGGCGGCACCGTGGAGCTGCGGTTCGCGCCGGACCGGGAGTACCAGGGCGGCTTGGCCGCGGGCGGGCTCGGTGTGCTCTCCGTGCTCGGGCTGCTGGTGCTGCCGGTACGGCGGCGGGTGGCCGGCCCGCAGCGGGTACGCCGCGCGATCCCGGTACCGGCGCCGGTGCCGTCGACCTCGTGGGTGCTACCCGTCGCGCTGATCGGCCTCGCCCTGGTACTGGGCGGTGTGCTGCCCGTGGTATTCATCATCGTGGCGATGCTGGCGCGGCAGCTGCGGCCGGGCTCGCTCAAGGTGGTGGCCCTGGCCACCGCCGGCGCCGCGACCGTCGTATCGGTGGCCGGCCGGGTAATGGGCGACGGCCAGTCGTGGGCGTACGGCCCATGGACGCAGGGCGCGATGCTCGCTTCGGTGTGCGCCGTGGTGGCCGCCTGCCTCCGCGCGCCGCGGAGCGGTCCACTCGACGAGGACACCGCCGGCGACGAGCAGGGCCGCGCAGCCGCAGGCGGCGGCGGCGACCTGAGCCACGCTGCCGTGCAGCCACAGCCGCACCAGCGCGATCTCCGCGACCACGGCGAGCCATACCGGAAGGGTGGACAGCCGGTGCCGGCCGGCGATGCCGGAGAACAGCAGCAGCTGGGCCACGGCGAGCAGGGTGCCGGTCAGCGCGAAGAGCCACACGGGCACGCCGGGGACGGCGTACCCGCCGCCGCCGATCAGCCCCAGCAGGCCGGAGCCGGTCAGGCTGACCAGGACGACCGGGAGGTCCAGCGCGACCACGACGGCGAGCGAGGCGCGTACCACCCGGCGGCGGCCGGCCGCGTCGGCGAGCCGGGGCAGGGCGATCACGCCGACGGCCTGGGGTAGCCAGTACGCGATCTTGTTGACCACCAGCGCGACCGCGTACACGCCGGACTCGGCGGCGGGCAGCGCGTGCCGGGCGAGTACCACGTCGAGGTTGAGCAGGACCACCAGGCCGAGCATGGCGCGCGTGGCGTGCAGCACGGTACGCACCAGGGTGCCCTCGGGCCGGGCGGGGCGCGGGTACCGGCAGACCACCCAGGCGCACGCGGCCACCGCGGTACCGCCGGCCAGGGTGCCGGCGAGCGCGCCCGCGGG
>DATEJJ010000766.1:0-6612 GCA_035278125.1 Rugosimonospora sp. | reverse complement strand
CTCGCCCATCCCGATCATGCCCTGGATGTCGCGGTACGTGGCGTCCGCGCCCTCCCGGTCGGCCTTGTTCACCACGAACACGTCGGCGATCTCCAAGATGCCGGCCTTCACCGCCTGGATCGCGTCACCCATGCCGGGCGCGAGCAGCACCAGCGTGGTGTCGGCCAGGCTGGCCACCTCCACCTCGGCCTGCCCCACCCCGACCGTCTCCACGATCACCACGTCGCAGCCGGCGCCCTCCAGCACCCGCACCGCCTGCGGGGTGGCCGCGGCCAGCCCGCCGAGGTGCCCGCGCGAGGACATCGAGCGGATGTACACGCCCGGATCGGTCGCGTGGTCCTGCATGCGTACCCGGTCGCCCAGGATCGCCCCGCCGGTGTACGGGCTGGACGGGTCGACCGCGAGCACGCCGACCCGGCGCCCCTCGGTGCGCAGCGCGCGGACCAGTTCGTTGGTGGTGGTCGACTTGCCCACGCCGGGCGAGCCGGTCAACCCCAGCACCTCGGCCTGCCCCGTGAAGGGTGCCAGCGCGGCGGCCACCTCGGGCAGCGCCGGGCTGTCGTCCTCGACCAGGCTGATCAGCCGGGCCACCGCACGCGGCTGCCCGTCCCGCGCGGCCGCGACCAGGGCGGGTACGTCCGGCTGCCTCAAGAGACCACCGAGTCGCCGAGCGTGCGGCGCAGTCCGGCCCGTACCTCCTCCGTGTGGCGGGGCGGGAAGACGATCCGGAAACGGGTGGGCGTACCGAGTTCGGCGGCGTTGTGCCGGAGCAGTTCGAAGGTGACCTCGCCGTCGGACACGTCGGCCCGGCACACCCCGCCGTACGTCGTGCCCTCCTGCTCGCCCCAGACCAGACAGTACGGCTGCCACTCCGGTACCGGCTCGTCCGCGCGCTGCACGATCAGGCAGCCCTCGCTGCCGTCGGCGCGCGCCGCCAGCCCGAACAGGTACCCCACGAAGCCGTCCCGGTCCACCGTGGCCGGCTGGCCGCCGACCACCGTCGCGGCGAACTCGACGGGTATCGCTGTGACTCGCTGGCCCTTACTCACCGCGTCATCTTTGACGCGCGAGCCCTGCCGCGCAACATCACTCTCCGCGATCACCTTTGACGCTCGGGTACGCGCAAGATCAAGGCGTCGCCCTGCCCGCCACCGCCGCACAGCGCCGCGGCACCGATGCCGCCACCCCGGCGGCGCAGTTCGAGGGCGAGGGTGAGCACGAGCCGGGCGCCGGACATGCCGATCGGGTGGCCGAGCGCGATCGCTCCGCCGTTCACGTTGACGACGTCGGGGCTGGCACCCAGCTCCCTTGTGGACTGGATGCCCACGGCTGCGAACGCCTCGTTGATCTCGATGAGGTCGAGATCCTCCACAGTCAGCCCCTCCTTGCGCAGCGCGTGCTGGATCGCGTTGGCCGGCTGAGAGTGTAGCGAGTTGTCGGGGCCCGCGACGTTGCCATGGGCACCAATCTCGGCGAGCCAGTCCAGGCCCAGTTCCGCCGCCTTCGCCTTGCTCATCACCACGACCGCGGCCGCGCCGTCGGAGATCGGGGAGGAGGTACCGGCGGTGATCGTGCCCGCCGCGCCGAACGCCGGGCGCAGCTTGGCCAGCGTCTCCGGCGTGGTGTCCGGCCGGATGCCCTCGTCCTCGCTGACCACGACCGGGTCGCCCTTGCGCTGCGGGATCTCCACCGGGGCGATCTCCTCGGCGAACACGCCGTTCTTCTGCGCCGCGGCGGCGCGCTGGTGGCTGGCCGCGCCGAACGCGTCCTGCTCCTCCCGGGTGATGCCGTGCCGCACGTTGAACCGGTCGGTGGACTCGCCCATGGACACCTGATCGAACGCGTCGGTCAGCCCGTCCAGGGCGGTATGGTCCTTCACCACGATGTCGCCGTACTTGTAGCCCTGCCGCTGCCCGATCAGCAGGCCGGGCGCCTGGGTCATCGACTCCATCCCGCCGGCCACCACGATCTCGCACTCGCCGGCGCGGATCAGCTGGTCGGCCAGAGCGATCGCGTCCAGGCCGGAGAGGCAGACCTTGTTGATGGTCAGCGCGGGCACGGTCATCGGGATGCCGGCGGCCGCCGCCGCCTGGCGCGCGGGGATCTGGCCGGTGCCCGCCTGCAGTACCTGCCCCATGATCACGTACTGCACCTGCTCGGGCGCGACACCGGCCCGGCGCAGTGCCTCGCGGATCGCGACGCTGCCCAGCTTGGTGGCCGGGAAGTCCTTGAGGTTGCCCAGCAGACGCCCCATGGGGGTACGCGCACCGCTCACGATCACCGAGGTCATAACCGCCCCCTGGGGAAGATACTGAGTAGTAGTTAAGTCAGACTAGCCGCATGAGTTCGCTTACCGATCCGGGCCCTGATGCGGCATCGGTCACAGACATCGGCCTGCTCCGCATCGATCACGTCGGGGTCGCCGTACCAGATCTTGACACGGCGGTCGCCTTCTACGAGCGCGTCTTCGGCATGCGCTGCGTCCACCTTGAGGAGAACCAGGAGCAGGGGGTACGCGAGGCGATGATGGCGGTCGGCCCGTCCGCGGAGGGCGGCTGCGTACAGTTGCTCGCCCCGCTGACGCCCGAATCCACCATCGCGAAATTCCTCGACCGCAGCGGTCCCGGTGTCCAACAGGTGGCGTACACGGTGCGGGATGTGGAGGTGGCATCCGCGGCCCTGCGCGAGCGCGGAGTACGGCTGCTCTACGACGCACCCAAGCGGGGTACCGCGAACTCCCGGGTCAATTTCGTGCACCCGAAAGACGCGGGCGGCGTACTGGTGGAACTGGTCGAGCCCGCCGGGCACTGAGTGTGGTTGTTCACAAACGATTCTGATCTAACCTACTCGACAGTAACATCCGGACATGGAACAGATCCTCGATGCGATTCTGTCCGGCGACAGCCCGTCCGTCGCGGGCCTGCCGGTACCCGAGAGCTACCGCGGCGTGGTGGTACGCGCCGACGAGGTCAGCATGTTCGAGGGACTGGAGACGCGGGAGAAGGACCCGCGCAAGGCGCTGCACCTGCAGGAGACACCCACGCCCGAGCCGGGGCCGGGCGAGGCGCTGATCGCCGTGATGGCCAGCGCCGTCAACTACAACACGGTGTGGACCTCCATCTTCGAGCCGGTACCGACGTTCAGGTTCCTGGAGCGGTACGGCCGCCTGTCCTCCCTCACCAAGCGGCACGACCTGCCGTACCACGTGGTCGGCTCGGACGCGGCCGGCGTGGTGCTGCGGGTCGGGCCGGGGGTCTCGAAGTGGCGGCCGGGCGACGAGATCGTGGCGCACTGCCTCTCCGTCGAACTGGAGGAGGCGGACGGGCACGACGACACCATGCTCGACCCGCAGCAGCGGATCTGGGGCTTCGAGACCAACTTCGGCGGCCTGGCCGAGCTGGCCCTGGTCAAGGCGAACCAGCTGATGCCCAAGCCGGGGCACCTCACCTGGGAGGAGGCCGCCTGCCCGGGGCTGGTCAACTCGACCGCGTACCGGCAGCTGGTGTCGCACCACGGCGCCCAGATGAAGCAGGGCGACGTGGTACTGGTCTGGGGTGCGTCCGGCGGGCTCGGCTCGTACGCCACCCAGTTCGCGCTCGGCGGCGGGGCGGTACCCGTGTGCGTGGTGTCCAGCCCGGAGAAGGCGGAGCTGTGCCGGCGGATGGGTGCGGAGCTGGTCATCGACCGCAACGCCGAAGGGTACAGATTCTGGCGCGACGAGCACACCCAGGACGAGCGCGAGTGGCGCCGGTTCGGCCAGCGGATCCGCGAGCTGACCGGCGGCGACGATCCGGACATCGTGTTCGAGCACCCGGGCCGGGAGACCTTCGGCGCCAGCGTGTACGTGGCCAAGCGCGGCGGCACCGTGGTGACCTGCGCGTCCACCTCGGGGTACCTGCACCAGTACGACAACCGGTACCTCTGGATGAATCTCAAACGGATCATCGGCAGCCACTTCGCCAACTACCGGGAGGCGTGGGAGGCGAACCGCCTGATCGCGCGCGGCCGGATCCACCCGACCCTGTCCAAGACGTACCCGCTGGAGCAGGCCGGGCAGGCCGCCTGGGAGGTACACCGCAACCAGCACCAGGGCAAGGTGGGCGTGCTCTGCCTGGCGCCCGGCGAGGGGCTCGGCGTACGCGACCCGCAGCTGCGCGCCACGCACGAAGAGGCCATCAACCGGTTCCGGGGGCAGTAACCTCAGCCTGCCGGAAGACCAGGGGCGTCGACAGAGCGGTCGGCGCCCCTTCTGCGCTGGAGACTCGGGATAATCGCCACATTTGCCGCGCATGGCGGCAAGGCCGCCGTACCCCGTCACAGTTGACCATGCGCTTTTCCGGAGGACATGGCACCCCCGGCCTTGCGGAGAGGCCGGGGGCATCTGCCAGTATGTTCCAATGCCCCAGCAGCAGTCCTCGTTGACGTTCTTTGACGACGCCAACGGCACCAAAGAATTCAGCGTGCAACTACGCGGCTACGACCGCCAACAGGTAGATGACCACGTCCAACGGATGAATGCTGCTCTGGTGCAAGCCGAGCAGGCGCGCATCGAGGCCGAGCAGCGCCTGTCCGACTCCCAGCGGCGACTCCGCCAGGCTGAGCAGCGAATCAATTCGGTGGAGCAGAAGCTCACCGACACGAACAAGCAACTCGAAGAGAACAGCCGCCCGACCCTTTCCGGTCTGGGTACGCGGGTCGAGCAGATCCTCCGGCTGGCCGAGGAGCAGGCCAACGACCACCGCGGCGAGGCGAAGCGGGACGCCGAGGGCATTGTGTCGGCCGCCCGGCTGGAGGCCCGGGAGATCACCGACAAGGCCCGGGCCGAGGCCGCCGCGATGAAGGCGACCGCGGAGCGCGAGGCGAGCAACCTGCGGACCGCGGCCGAGCGGGAAGCGGCGGAGGTACGGGTACAGGCCCGGCGCGAGGCGGACACGCTGCGGGCCGACGCCGAGCGGGAGACCAAGCAGCTGCGTACCGCGACCGCGCACGAGGTGGCCGAGCTGCGCGCGACGGCCGAGCGCGAGGTGTCCACCCTGCGTGCCACCGCGGAGCGGGAGATCACGCAGCTGCGCGCGAAGGCGGCGCGCGAGGCCGAGGAGAAGCGGGCCGAGGCGACCAAGCTTCTCGCGGACGCGCGCGACAAGCGCGACAAGGATCTGCAAGCCCTGCAGCTGGAGCTGGCCGAGCGCCGCGAGACCGCGGAGCGCGAGGAGAGCCAGCGCCACGCCAGCGCGGTGGCGGCCACACAGAAGCTCGTGAGCGAGGCGGAGCAGCGGGCCCGGGCGGCCGAGGAGCGGGCCAAGGAGATCGAGCAGCGCGCCGAGGCGCGGCGCGTCGAGTCCGAGCGCAACGCCGAGGAGACCATCGAGAAGGCCAAGGCGCTGGCGGACAAGACCCTGAACGAGGCCCGCAGCGAGGCGCACCGCCAGGTGAGCGAGGCCCGTCAGGAGGCCGAGATGACCACCACGGCCGCCCGCCGCGAGGTCGACGAGCTGACCCGGCAGAAGGACGCGGTCACCTCCCAGCTCGGCCAGATGCTGTCCGGTCTTGCCGGCATCGTCCCGGGTATCTCGGGTGACAAAAACGACAAGCGGCCAGAGAAGGACAGCAAGGTGACGGCCTGATACGGGCTGATGACGAGGAAATGCGCAGGTCCCGTCGCGTTCGGCGGCGGCTGCGGGGAGAAGTACGGCGTGCGCCGTGGTCCCCGAGCCGTACGTGGGTATCCGAGCGAGGCGGGACGTTGCGTGTGAGGATGGTGTTATGTCGCAAGGCGGGGACCTGTTCGCTCTGAGTGACGGGGCGGCGTCACAGCCCAATTTCGAGATCGTCTTCCGGGGTTACCACAAGGAGCAGGTGGACAAGTACGTCAGCCTGCTTGAGGCGGAGAACGAAGCGCTCGCCGCCGAACGGGAGAACGCGTTCGACCAGACGCAGGCGATGGCGGCGCAGGTACACCAGCTGCAACTGGAGATCGCGGAGGTCCGCCGCCGGGGCAACACCCGCATCGAAGAGGTTTCCTTCCGGCACCTGGGGCCGCGGGTCGAGCACATCCTGACCCTCGCCGAGGAGCAGGCCGAGGCGATCCGGCACAACGCCGTCAACGACATCCACGCCCAGCGGGAAGAGGCCGAACGCCTGCTGGCCGACGCGCGCGGGCAGCACGCGTCGGCGATCCGTGACTTCGAGGCCGCGCTCGCCGCCCGCCGGGCGGAGGAGGAGCGCGCCGGTGGCGAGCGGCGCAACCGGGCCAACGCGGAGATCGTCGCGAGCCAGGAGTACGCCGCCCGGCTGCGTACCGAGGCCGAGGCCATCCACGCCGGTACGCAGCAGGAGGCCCGCCGGCTGATGGAGGCGACCGCCGCGCAGGCGCAGCAGCTGCGCACCGAGACCGATGCGTACCTCCAGCAGCAGCGCGCCGCGGTCGAGGCCGAGCTGACCCGGCTGCGCACCGAGGTGGAGCGGCAGGCCGCGGCGGTACAGGCGCAGGCGGAGGACACCGCCCGGCGCGCGCTGGAGGCGTCCCGGACCGAGGCCGAGGCGGTGGTCAACTCGGCCCGCTCGCAGGGCGAGCGGATCGTGGCCGAGGCCCGCCGGCAGGCCACCGAGGCG
>DATEJJ010000765.1:0-3399 GCA_035278125.1 Rugosimonospora sp. | reverse complement strand
GGTACCGGCGCGGCGGCCGGCGAAACCGGGGGCAGCGCCACGGTCATGCCGGGGGCGATGTCGGGTGCGGCGGCCTGCGTCTCGCCGCGCTGGATGGCCTCGGCGCGCGCCGCCACCAAGCGGGCGCGCAGGTCGTCGCGGAAGGAGGGGCGTGGCTGGTCGGAGTGCAGCACGCGGTGTACCCGGGCCGCGGTCTCGCGCAGCGCCGGCTCCTCGGCGAAGTCGTCGAACTCGGGGAACATCTCGTCGGGACCAGTCATGACTGGTCCTCCTGCTTCGCCGGGCCGGTCGCGAGCTGCGCGCGTACGGCCGCCAGGCCCCGGTTGAGCAGCAGCTTGATCGCTCCCTCGCTGCGTCCCATGTGTTGGGCTATGTCGGCGATGGGCAGATCGCGACCGAAGCGCAGGGTCACCGCGACGCGCTGCGCCTCGGTGAGCCCGTCGACCGCCGCCCACACCTTGGCCGCCTCCACCCGGTTGATCACCTGCTCGTCGACGGCGGCGCCCCGGTCCGGTGTGTCGATCGTCACATCAAGGCTGGTGGTCGCCTTCCGTGCCCGGGCGTGGTCCACCACGGCGTTCGCGGCGATCCGGTACAGCCAGGCGGAGAAGGGTCCGGCCGTGGGGCGGTACTGTTCGATGGCCTTGAGCGCCTTGAAGAACACCTCGGCGGTGACGTCCTCGGCGGTTTCGTGATTGGTCAGGCGCCGGTACACGAACCGGTAGATCTGATCGCAGTACCGGTCGTACAGCGCCCCGAACGCCTCCGGGTCCACCTTCGACAGTTCGACCAGCCGCACGTCGTCTTCTGGTGTACCGGTGGCACCAGCCGCCGGCCGCGGGGTGCGGGCGGCGCTGGTCGGGCCGGCCGGCTGGGCGCCTGGCCCGTACGTGGTGCCGGCGCCGTACACCCGGCCTGAGCTGTAAACCGTGCCCCCAGGAGTGTCCGTCGGGCCCGCGTCCGCCGGTGTCGCGCCACCGGGTGCGCTCTCGGGCCGCGGAAGACCGCGCCGCGCCCGGATCACGGGCGCCCCGAGTTCGAACAACGGGACAGTCGCGAACAGACGCGTCCTGCTCTGGAGGGGCAACTCACGGGTCCCATTCTGGAGGGCCAGAGCCAACTCGGTCACCCCCTCTCCGACACGCAGTTGCGCGACCCAGTGCCGCGCACCGTCTAGTACGTGCCGCCCGAGGATTGGTTACGGACCCCAAATGTGCCCTGCGTCCCGTGATCAACTCAGTGCGTAACCACCCGACACGCTGTCGCGTAGTGCTCAGCGCGGTGACAGCAACCCGCGAACGTCGACCGGCGAGTCGGCGGGCAAAGCAGGACGGGAGGGGCCCGTCCCGGCATCTGGGGGGAACACAGATGAAGCTGAACAAGAGCAGGGTACTGGCCGGTGTCGTGGGGCTCGGGGTGCTCGGTGCCCTGGGCGGCTCGACGGCGGCGTTGGCCAACCACGCCGGCGCGAGCGGGCACCCGGCCACGGAGTCGCTGACGGCGGCGCAGACCGCCGGCGGCGTGTCCGCCGTGCCGGGGCTGGCCGGCGGACTCACCCGGCCGGGCATGGCCGAGCCGGGCGGCGGGTACGGCCAGGGCGTCGGGCACGTCCGGGTGGTGCTGCGCGACGTCAACGGCAAGTCGGCCGGACAGGTGGACATCTACGCGCAGGGGCACGGCGAGAACCGGGTCTCGGTACGCGCGTGGGGCCTCACGCCCGGCTTCCACGGGTTCCACATCCACGCCATCGGAGTGTGCGACCCGACCGGCGCCAAGCCGTTCGCCAGCGCCGGTGGCCACTTCAACCCGACCGGCAGCCCCGAGGGCATGCAGGCGGGCGCGTTCCCGGTGCTGCTGGCCGGGGCGAACGGCCAGGCGCAGGCGGACTTCCTCGATCCGAACTTCCGGATCGCCGACCTGTCCGGGGCGATGGGCAGCGCCATCGTCATCCACGCGCTGCCGGACAACTACGCCAACATTCCCAACCGGTACGCCGCAGGGGGCGTGGCCGGGCCGGACATGGAGACGCAGATGACCGGCGACGGTGGCAGCCGGGTCGCGTGCGGCGTGGTGGCCAAGCCGCGTGCCGGTGCCACGGCGGCTCCTTCGCCGCAGCCGTCACCGAGCGCCCCGACGGTCACCGGCCCGCACTACTGATCGACACGTCTACTGTGGACGTCCACCTCGGGCGTCCACAGTAGACTCGCGTCAGCGGGTGGCGAGGCTCGCGATCCGGGTCGGGTTCACCGGCACGTACGGCTGCGCCGCCGGCATCTTCGTCGACCGGTACGCCTGCCGCGCCCGTACCTCCGCCTGGTACGCCTCGCGGCGCAGGCTCGACCGGGCCGCGTCGGCCACCTCCACCGTCTCCCACGCGCGCCGCTCCATCGTGGACACGGCGTGGTACGCGCGCAGCTTGCGCTCCAGCGCCGCCCGGCGCAGGAGCAGTTGCTGCTCGAACGGGTGCCGGAGCGGGTCCCAACCGTTGCGGTGGGACAGCACGTCGCGCAGCTCCTCCGGAGTCAACTCACCCCGCCGGTACGCCTCCCGCGCGGCGCGGTGCAGGTACCGCTCGCGTGCCGAACGCTCGTCTGTCGTGAGTGGACTGTCGGGGAGCGGGAACGCCGCCGCCCGGTGTGCCCGCCGCGCCGCCGTCTCGGCCTGCTCGTACGCCTGCCACGCCGAGTCTTTCGCCTTCTGCACGGCGAGCCACTCGGACCGCCAGCGCTCGGCCGCCTCGGCTGCCCGGTCCGCCGCGACAGCCACCTCCTCCGCGTACCGGCGCAGCTCGGCCACCGCGCCGCCGGTACCGTCCGCGGCGCGCTCGCGCGACACGTCGAGTACCAGTGTGTCGTCGTTCATTTGTGTCCAGTTTGGACGGTGGCGGCGCGACGCGGGTGTGGTGCGGAGGCGGCGCTGCGCGCGGGCCCGGCGGCGGTCGCGCCACGCCTGGCGCCGCTCCCGCCAACTGGGCGCGGATACGAACACGCACGCCGCGGCGGCGAACGCGATCATCGCGATCCAGATGGTCAGCGCCTCGCGGAGCCCCGCGGTCAGCGCGTGTACGGCGGTCTGCACGGTCATCACCTCATCCGTGGTCGGTACGGGTGGGCTGACGGCACCTGCCCGCCAGGACGGTGCCACCAGTGGGAGGAGCACGGGTCGTGGGCTTCCGGCCGGCTGGCGGCCATGGCCCGTGGGGCCGGCAGACTGTGCCGGCGGGTGGAGTGGCCGGCTGGTGAGCCGAGCCGCCGGGGAGCATCCCGGTCGGAGCCGGGAGCGCTGAGCCGGAGAAGCGGGTGAGGTGCGGCGAGCCGACCGGCCGCCGCGGGCTCAGGAGTGAGTTGCGGGTGGGGCGCGCGGGGCGCTCGCCGCGCCGACCGCCTGCGGGCCGGCCAG
>DATEJJ010000764.1:0-6475 GCA_035278125.1 Rugosimonospora sp. | reverse complement strand
GGTACCGGCGGCGGGCGCACTCGCGCTGGGGGCCGCGGAGGCACCGGTGGTGGCCGCGCCGCCCGCGGTGAAGGTAGCGGCGATCACCACGCCGTTGCCGTCGACGGTGAGCGTGATGGGGTTCTTCAGGCCGAAGTTCTGGCAGTTGAGGTTGGTGAAGCTCGCGCTACCCCGCTGGGCGAGGAAGGTGAACAGGTTGTTCGCCGCGGCCGGGTCGGGCGATTTGCCATTGACGAAGATGGCCTGGTCGTTGAAGACGCGCTGGATACCGGCCGGGTTGGTGAACAGGTTCGTGCAGTACGTCGCGCCGCTGCCGTTGTCCGCCGCGCCGATCGGGTGCTGGTCGACACCGACCCGGAACAGGTTGGTCTTGCGCATGCTCGGGTTGGCGTTGACAAGCGTCATCGGGTCGGTCAGCGGTACCAGCGCGATCGGCGCCTTCTGCCCCGCGGCGGCCTGCAACTCGTTGAGCGGCAGCGCGGACGCCGGGTTGTTGTCTCCCGACTGGTCCGGTGCGGTGAACGGGGTGCAGCCGAGGGTCGGGTCGACGAACACGTCAAGCAGCCGATTGTCGCTGCCGTTGGCCAGGTCGACCGCGTTGGGGATGGCGGCACGGCCGGCGGCGTTGGGCTGCGCGGTCTGCCCGTTGGCGTTCGCGAGGTAGTGCGTCACCACGTTGTCGCTCTGGTCCTGGTCGACCAGCGAGAAGTCACGCACCGTCGGGCACGGCTTGCCGTCCTTCGCGGTACCGACCGCGGGCACCGCGAGCTGGCCGGCGGCGATCGCCATGTTCGCGGCGGCGAAGAAGGCCGGCGCGTTGCAGTACGCGAACTGGCCGAAGATGGAGTTGCGCAGACCGTTGACGCACCTGCCCTGGAACAGGGCGTTGCCCCGGCCGCGGGCTGAGCGCAGAGTCAGGTTGTTGCCGTTGAAGCCGAACCAGACGGCGACGGTCGAGCCGGCGGGTACGGTCGCCGGGGCGGGGGTGGCCGCGGGCTTGGTGCCCCGGTCGATGACCAGCGGGTTGTAGAGCGTGACCGCACCGTTCGCGTCGATGATGGCGCCCTGCACGAACGCGGACTGGTTGGCGTTGGCCTCGTTGCACGGGCCGTTGTTCGCGTTCGTGGCGGTCAGCTGGTACGGGGTGGCCAGCCCGGCGGCGGACAGCGGGTTGAGCGGCACGATCAGCGTGCAGTCCATGTTGACTGCCGCGGCGGCGTGGCTGACGGCGATGTACGTGATCGCGCCGGCGGCGATCGCGGCCAGGGCGGCGGCGATGCCGATCGGCTTGCGGAGCCGGCGGCGCTTCTGCACGGGCCGGGCGGCGTGCAGCCGTTCGGCGGTCGAGCCGTCGTATATTGATGATGTGTCGTCGCGCGCCGGATCGTAGGAGCGTCTCGGCGAGTACCGCTGGTCAGCCATCGCATGCCCCTTCGTGACCACACTGCGGGGCGGGGGTGTCCCTCAGTGAAGCCTCAAGATTTGCTGTGCACCGCAGCGTCCCCTCACCTATGCGGTACCGTCAATCCTGCTGACGATTACCGGCCGTCATCGCGCGGCTTCGCGGGATAGAACATCGTCGAGGTTGATCAATATCGACGCTCCGCGCCCGCGCCCCGGCCGCACGCCGGATTTCCTTATCCGGTAAGCGTTTCGGCGCCTCCGGCGCGGCTGTCGCGGCGGTTACCAGATGACACGTGCCAGGGGCGCCTCGGCGCCGGTGTGGCACGCAACCGTAAGTGGTACGTAAGGGTTCTCTATCACCGGTGCTACCACCCCGGCGCGAGGTGTTCGCTCCTGTTCCGGCGCGTTCGCGTCAATGCCCGGAGCCTGTCGCGGCCGGGGGTGACGGTGCGGACGCGGCGGCAGCGCACGGTGAGCCCCATCGATCGGCGTGCACGGCGGCGTGCAGGGGGCGCCGCTGGCGCCAGCCGTGCCGTTCCAGATCCGGTACCGCCTCCAGGTGGCTCACCGGACCCAGGCACAGCCAGGCGACCGGGCGGATACCGGCCGGGATGCCGAGCAGGTCCCGGAGGTACTCCTCGCGGTAGAAGGACACCCAGCCGACGCCGAGCCGCTCGACCGTGGCGGCGAGCCACAGGTTCTGGATGGCCAGGCAGACGGAGTACAGGCCGGCGTCGGCGATCGCGTGCCGGCCCAGTACGGCCGGGGCGCCGCGGTCGGCGTCGTAGGTGACCACAATGGACAGTGTCGACTCCAGGACGCCGTCGATTTTGATGCGGGCGAACCGCTCCGCCGCGGCGAGGTCGAGGGTGGCGGCGAAGACCTCCCGCTCCTCGCACACGTGCCGGTGGAACGCCGCGCGCAGCGCATGGTCGCGTACCACGATGAAATCCCACGGCTGGGACAGCCCCACGCTGGGCGCGGCGTGCGCGGCGGTGAGGATCCGGTCGAGGGTGTCGGGCGCGACCGGGGCCCCGGTGAACTGGCCGCGCACATCGCGGCGGCGGTGGATGGCGTCATAAAACTGGCTTGTCACAGGCAGGCTCCCGCTGCGCTCGCGCCCCGGGGTGCACCCGGGGCAGGTTGGCGCGAGGCCGGTCTTCGGACTCCCAGATCGACGCCTCACCGCCCGCCTTCCCAGCCCGGGGGCCAGTGGCTGCGCGTGGCGCGCGTGGGCGGCAGCTCCCTGGTCACCGCGGCGGGCCCGTGCCGGATTCGCACCGGCTTCCCGATTCTCCCCGCGGGTAGCGGGGCACCTCGCAACAGTTCGTGCCGCCCGGTACCTTACCCGCCCGCACCCGGGTCACCGCCCTCGGGCGAGGGCGGTGACCCGGGTCAGGTCTTCACATTCCCGACTAGCACTGCTCCCATTGGAACGAGACAATGGTGTCGACGCTGCCGTCACTGGCGCTCATGGCTATCCAGTTGAGGACGCCGCTGCTGCCGGCACTCACCCGCAGCTCGGTATTGATGTTGAGGACACTCGATACGCCACAGGGCTCGAACACCAGAGCGGTCACGTCCGTGACGTCAGTCGTGTGCCAGACACCGGAGAGCGGACCGGCGAGCGGGTGGTCCGCGACGTTGTTGCCCGGGTTTCCCTGGAAGTAGTAATTGGTCCGCTCCAGCGCGGTCGCTCCGGCAGCGAGTGCCGCCCGGCCGAGATAGTCGGCCCGTGCGATCGCGAATGTGAATCCTTGCGGCACGTTCACCTGCACGCCGAGTTGGCAGTTCTTGCGGAAGGCGGTCGCCGGCGAACCACCGCCCGACAGTGCCACGAAGCTGGAGTAGGTCACCCGGAAACCGGTGTTGTCCGGGAGCATCGTCACGGTCGCGGAACCGGCCGGGCAACCCGACCCGTTGATCGACAGGACATCCAGCGTGACCTGCCCGGGGCCGGGAACCACATCGGCGGCGTACGCCCTGGCGTGCGCCGCCCCGGCCGTCGATGCGACGAGCGTCGCTACGAGCGCGACCACGGCCAGCCGTCCCATGCTGGCCATTCTGAGCCTCATGGCGCTCCTCTCCCACGCTTTACCGGCCTGGCGGGCCCGCAATCATTCTTGTGCGGCGCCGCGTCCAGGTCGAGCGTATATAGACTTTTGACGATCTACGTCGGCGTCATCGTATCGTCGTCGGTCGAAGCGCACAAGGCAACGACGGACTATCGCCTATAGTATACTCAACTGGGCACATCGGTCTTATAGCCTTTCTCAGCCTATCTCCATCTAGCGGATCAGGTCTATTGATGCGGCACACTCTAGACATTTACCGAGATCAGTGCGAGTTGAACGCCGCCGACTCAAGCCTCATTGACCAGCGCCGATCAATGCCTTTAAGGTGGGCATGCCGGAGCACTGCGCTCCGGTATTTCGGAAGGAGCGGCCATGCGGAAGAGAATCGCCATCTTCGGTATCTTAGGCGCGCTGGCTGCCGCGATGCTGTCGGCAGCGCCAGCGCACGCTACGGGTTATCTTGACAGTCCCGTGCCACCCCCGACCGACAAGATTGTCATCGACCTGGTCACGGTCCTCGGTTCGGGTTGCCCGGCCGGCACTGCGGCGGTGGCCGTGGCACCGGACAACACCGCATTCACGGTGACCTACAGCTCGTACCTCGCGCAGGTCGGCGTCGGGGCCATGCCCACCGACTTCCGCAAGAACTGCCAGCTCAGTCTGCTCGTACACGTTCCGTCCGGATTCACGTTCGCCATCTCCGAGGCGGACTACCGGGGCTTCGCCGCGCTGGCCAGCGGTGCTTCGGGCATGGAGCGCGCCAACTACTACTTCCAGGGTTTCCCGCAGACCACGATGATCAGCCACACCTTCAACGGGCCGATGATGGACGACTGGGAGGCCAACGACATCACCGACGTCGCGCAGTTGGTCTACATGCCCTGCGGAGTCCAGCGCGACTTCAACATCAACACCCAGCTGCAGGTGGCCGCGGGTACCTCGAACACCAAGACGACGACCAGCTTCATGACGATGGACTCCACCGACTTCAGCCTCGTCACCACGTACCACTTCTCCTGGCTGACGTGTCCCTGACGGACGCAGCGGTCAACCACTGCTGACCGCCCCGCTCCCCAGGGGTGACGCTCACCCACCGAACGCGAGGTGCTCTTCGGTTCCCCGGAGGGCACCTCTCCGTTGTGTCTCTGCCCGGCACCGGCATCTGTCCATGCGGATGAGCCTGGCCCGGATCGGATCGGTGGCCGACATCCTGCGCCAGATCGCGCAGCGCGCCACGCCGACCGCCGGCCCGTCGCCCGCGCCGTCGGCGTCGGCCCTGACCGCCGGCCAGGGTGGCGGCCTGCCGGTGATCGGCGTGAACACCGGGCTGGTCGGGGCCGCGGACATCCTGCTGCTCGCTGGCCTGGCCCTGCGGGTCGGCGCCCGGGCGGGACGCGGGTGCGCTCGTGGTGCTTCCCAGCGGCGGCGGCCCCGGGCTGACACAGACGAACTGGTGGCCCGGATCGAGGGTGACGAGTCCGTGGTGCTGTCCACCCGTACCGGGGGCGAGGCCGGGCGGGACCTGCACCGGCGGATCGTCCACGCGCTCGCGGAGCACCGGGTACCGGCGTCGGTCGGGCTGTCCGGCCCGCGCTCGCCGAGCCTGCTCGACGCCTGGGCCGAGGCCGATGACCAGATGCACCAGGCCAAGCGCGGCCGGCCGCCGGCCGAACTGCGGGCACCGGCCACACCGTGGCCCGCCACCGGACCGCCGGCACTATCCACTCAGGACGGTAGCGCCTTACGGCTGATGCCACTGGCCGCGCAGCGCCGAAACGCGCATTGAAGGATGCTGACTTCACGGTACGGCTCGACCGCACCCGGCGCGAACTGGTTCAATCGCAGCATCGCGAGGCTGGCCGGCGGATGGTGGACCCCGTTGCCGAGCCACGGTACCGGCCGCGGGGCCGGGTCCCGAGTGCAGAACAGCCGAGCGTCACCGGTGGAGGTCACCACATGAACACGCGCCATACCGTGCGGCTCGCCGTACTCGCCCTGGCCGCCCTGGGCATCGCGGCCGGTGCGGCAACCGCGGACGCGGCCACCGCGCCCGCACCGCCGGCGCCGGTCAGCTGCACCGGCTGCTGGCACCCGGCCCTGCGGACGAGCTGGAACTGGGTGCTGTCCACGGTGCCGGCGGCGCCGTACCGGTCGGTCGCGATGTACGACATCGACGGCTTCAACGCATCCGCCGCGAACGTCGCGTCACTGCACGCCGCCGGCATCAAGGCGGTGTGCTACCTGTCCGCGGGCACCTACGAGAACTGGCGCCCGGACGCGGCGCGGTTCCCCGCGACCCTGCTCGGCAAGGGCAACGGCTGGCCGGGCGAGAAGTGGCTGGACATCCGGGACGTGCAGTCCTCCGGCAGCGTGCTGCGCTCCATCATGGACACCCGGCTGGACATGTGCCGCGCCAAGGGCTTCGACATGGTCGAGTTGGACAACGTGGACGGGTACAGCAACACGACCGGCTTCCCGCTGGGCGCGGCCGACCAGCTCTACTTCAACGCCTCGCTGGCCAACGACGCGCACCGGCGCGGCATGTCGGTACTGCAGAAGAACGACAACGAGCAGATCCCGTCCCTGCTGCGGTACTTCGACGGCGCGCTCAACGAACAGTGCAACGAGTTCACCGAATGCACCACCGCACAGAACGGCGACTACGGCCTCGACCAGTACGTCGCGGCCGGCAAGCCGGTGTTCCAGGCCGAGTACAACCTCAGCACGTCGGCGTTCTGCCCGGCCGACAACGCGGCCGACTTCAACGGCGTCAGGTTCAGCATCAACCTCGACGACAGCACCTACACCGCCTGCCGCTAGCGCGCGACGGGCCGGCGGTCCGGTACCGCCGGCCCGGTAGGGTACGACGCGAGGGGGTGGACGTGAGCCAGGTCAGCGTGGTTGTCGTCGGTGCCGGCCTGCGCGGGCAGGCGTACGCCCGGCGCGCGGCGGCCACCGGAGCCGCCCGGCTGGTCGCGGTCGCCGAGCCGGACCCC
>DATEJJ010000763.1:0-8876 GCA_035278125.1 Rugosimonospora sp. | reverse complement strand
GCTCCGGGAGATCAACCTGGACGCTCTCGACCTGGACGCGGTCGCCGCTCTCCCGGTGCCCGAGGTCGAGGTGGACCCGCTGGACGCGGCGTACGTGCTCTACACCTCCGGCTCCACCGGCACGCCCAAGGGGGTCGTGGTCACCTGCGCCGGCATCGCCAACCGGGTGGCCTGGGCGGTGGGCCGGCACGGCCTCGGCCCGGGCGACCGGGTGCTGCAGAAGACCGCGCTGACCTTCGACGCGCACTGCTGGGAGGTGTTCGGGCCGCTGGCCTGCGGCGCCACCGTGGTGCTCGCGCCCGAGGGCGCCGAGCGCGACCCGGCCGCGCTGATGTCCACTGTGGAGCATGAGCGGATCACCGTACTCCAGGTGGTGCCCTCGGTGCTGCGGCTGCTCGTGGAGGAGCCGGGCTGGGCGCGCTGCCGCGAGCTGCGGCTGCTGTTCAGCGCGGGCGAGGCGCTGCACGCGGAGCTGGTACACCAGGTGCTGGCGCAGGCGCCCTGGGTCGCGGTGTGGAACACGTACGGCCCGACCGAGTGCGCGATCGACGTCACCGCGTACCGGTTCGACCCGGCCCAGCGGTCCGGGCCGGTACCCATCGGCCGGCCGCTGGACGAGCTGAGCGTGCTGCTGCTGGACGAGGAGGGCCTGCTGGTACCGCCCGGGGTCACCGGGGAACTGTACGCGGCCGGGCCGGGCGTGGCGCGCGGGTACCTGGGCCGGCCGGACCTGACCGCGGCCCGGTTCGTCCCGCACCCGTACGGCGAGCCGGGGGAGCGGCTGTACCGCACCGGGGACCTGGCCCGGTGGCGCTCGGACGGGGTACTGGAGTACCTCGGGCGCGGCGACGACCAGGTGAAGGTGAACGGGGTGCGGATCGAGCCGCACGAGATCGAGGCGGTCCTCGCCGCGCACCCGGGCCTGCGCGGCGCCGTGGTGCTGCCGGTATCCGCCCCGGACGGCTCGTACCGGCTGGCCGCGTACGTCACCGGGCCGGAGGTGCCGGACGCCGCCGGGCTGCGCGGGTACCTGCGCGACCGGCTGCCCGAGACGCACCTGCCGGCCGTGTTCGTGGCGCTGGACGCGTTCCCCCTGAACGCGAGCGGCAAGGTGGACCGCGCCGCGCTGCCGGTACCCGGGAGCGAACCGGCCCCGCGCGCCCCGGCCAGCCCCACCGAGGAGCTCGTCGCCGAGGTGTGGCGGGAGCTGCTCAAGGTGGACGCGGTCGGCGCGGCGGACGACTTCTTCGCGCTGGGCGGCACCTCGCTCCAGCTGACCCGGCTGGCCAACCGGCTGCGGACCCGGACCGGCCAGCAGATCCCGCTGCGCGGCCTGTTCGGCGCGACCACCGTCGAGGCCCAGGCCCGCCTGCTGGAACCTGCCGCCGCCGACGCCATCCCGCGCCTGCCCCGGGACGGGCGGCCGTTGCCGCTGTCGGCCGGGCAGCGCCGGCTGTGGTACCTCGAACAGCTGGAGCCCGGCCGGGCGGAGTGGGTGTCCCCGCTGCTGCTGCGGGTACCGGCGCAGCGCTCCGGTGCCGAGGTGCGCCGCGCCCTGGCTGCGCTGGTGGCCCGGCACGAGATCCTGCGTACCCGGTACTCCGATGTGGACGGTGAGCCGGTCGCGGTCCTTGCTGAGCCCGGCCCGGTGGAGCTGCGCGAGGCGGAGCTGGCACCGGACCTGCTGGCTACCGAGTTCGGGCGCGGGTTCGACCTGGCGACCGGGCCGGTGCTGCGGGCGCTGCTCGCGTACGCGCCGGGCGAGGACCACCTGCTCGTGCTGTCCGTGCACCACATCGCGCTGGACGGCTGGTCCTCGGTGCTCCTGGAGCGGGAGCTGCGCGCCCTGCTCGCCGGCGCCGAGCTGCCCGAGCCGCCACTCCAGTACGCGGACTACGCGGCCTGGCAGCGCGGGCGGAGCAGCGACGCGGAGCTGGCGTACTGGCGCGGTGCCCTCGCCGGGGTCGAGCCGCTGCCGCTGCCCACCGACCGGCCCCGCCGGCCGGTACGCGACCCGCGCGGCGCGATGGTACCGGTGCGCATCCCGGCCGACCTGGCGCGGGCCGCCACCGAGTTGGGGCGCCGGCACGGTGCCACCCCGTTCATGGTGGTACTGACCGCGTACGCGACCCTGCTGGCCCGGTACGCCGGCCGGTGGGACGTGCCGGTGGGGGTACCGGTGGCCGGGCGGAACCGGCCGGAGCTGGAGCAGGTGGTCGGCTTCCTCCTCAACTCCGTGGTGGTACGCGCGGACCTGGCCGGCTCGCTGCCGTTCGAGCAGGCGCTGGCCCGGGTCGCGGCGTCCACCAGGGACGCGCTGGCGCACCAGGAGGTGCCGTTCGACCGGCTGGTCGAGGCGCTGGAGCCGGCCCGGGACCCGTCCCGCACGCCGCTGTACCAGGCCGCCTTCGACCTGCACGACGACCAGCTGACCGGTTCCGTCTCGGACGAGGCGGACGTGGCCGCGTTCGCCCGCGCCTGGCGTACCGCGCACACCGACCTCACCCTGTACCAGCGCCGCGCCGCGGACGGCTCGTACACCGGGTACCTGGAGTACGCCACCGCGCTGTTCGACGAGTCCACAGTGGAGCGTCTGGCCGGGTACCTGGTCCGGCTGCTGCGCGCGGCCGTGGCCGACCCGCGGGTACCCCTGGCCGAACTGTCCATACTGGACCCGGCGGAGCTGGAGTTCCTGCTGGACACCCGCAACGCCACCGCGGCACCCCGGGACGGCGCGTACCTGCCCGAGCTGATCGAAGCGCGGGCGGCGGCCACCCCGGACGCGGTGGCGGTGTCCCAGGGCGGGCGCCGGATGTCCTATGTGGAGCTGGTGGACCGGGCCCGGCGTACCGCGGGGTGCCTGCGGGCGCGCGGCGTGCGGCGCGGGGACCGGGTCGCGGTTCTGCTCGACCCGGGGCCGGAGCTGCTGGCCACGCTGCTCGGGGTCTGGTTCGCCGGTGCGGCGTACGTGCCGCTGGACCCCGGCTACCCGGCCGAGCGCGTCGGCTACGTGGTCGCGGACGCGGGTGCCGCGGTCGCGGTGACCCAGCCCGCGTACGCCGCGCGGTTCGCCGGTTCGACCGTGGTGATGGACGCCGACGCCGCCGGGCGGCCACTGTCGCGAGTGGACACGGGCGGCCGGGACCTGGCCTACGTCATCTACACCTCCGGCTCCACCGGCCGGCCCAAGGGCGTGATGGTCGAGCACGAGGGCGTCACCAACCACGTGCTCTGGGCCGCCGCCGAACTGGCCGGACGGGGTACCGGCGGCGCGCCGCTGTGCTCCTCGGTCGCCTTCGACCTGGTGGTACCGGCGCTCTGGGCGCCGCTGGCCTGCGGGCAGGCGGTACACGTGCCGCCGGCCGGTACCGACCTGGCCGGGCTGGGCGCGTGGCTCGCGAGTGCGGCGCCGTTCAGCTTCGTCAAGCTCACCCCCGGCCACCTGGAGGTGCTCACCCACCAGTTGACCGCCGACCAGGCGCGGTCGCTGGCCGGCGTGCTGGTGGTGGCCGGCGAGCAGTTCGGCACCGGGCTGCTGTCCCGGTGGCGTGCGCTCGACCCGGACACGCCCGTCATCAACGAGTACGGGCCCACCGAGGCGTCGGTCGGCAGCACGGTGTACCCGGTACCCGCCGCGCCGGCCGGTGACTGGCTGCCGATCGGCGGCGCGCTGCCCAACGTCACCACGTACGTGCTGGACGCCGGGCTGCGCCCGGTACCGGTGGGCGTGGTCGGGGAGCTGTACGTCGGCGGTACCGGGGTGGCGCGCGGGTACGCGGGCCGGCCGGAGCAGACCGCCCGCTGCTTCGTACCCGACCCGTACCGCGCTGAGCCGGGCGCCCGCATGTACCGCAGCGGGGACCTGGCCCGGGTGCTGCCCGACGGCAACGTGTCCTTCCTCGGGCGCGTCGACGGGCAGGTCAAGGTGCGCGGGTACCGGATCGAGCCGGGCGAGATCGAGGCGGTGCTGCGGGAGCACCCCGGGGTACGGGCCGCGGCCGTCCTGGTGGACGGTGCCGAGCAGCCCCGGCTCGTGGCGTACGTCGTGTCCGATGTGGACGGTGCCGAGCTGGTGGCGTACTGCGCCGCCCGGCTGCCCGCCTACCTGGTACCCGCCGCCTGCGTGCCGGTACCGGCGATCCCGCTCAACGCCAACGGCAAGGTGGACCGCCGGGCCCTGCCCGAGGTGGCGCCCGCGGCCACCGCGCCGGCGGCCCCCGCCAACCCGCTGGAGGAGCGGATCGCGGGCATGCTCGCCGACCTGCTCGGCCGGCCGGTCGGCGCGGACCAGGACTTCTTCGCGGCCGGCGGCAACTCCATCCACGCCATCCAGCTCATCGCGCGGGTACAGGGTGAGTTCGGCGTGACGCTGCCGGTGCGTACGGTCTTCGAGGGGCCGACCGTGGCCCTGCTCGCGGCGGCGGTGGAGGAGCTGGTCGCCGCGGAGATCGAGCAGATGTCCGACCAGGAAGTACTCGCCGAACTCAGCCCGGGGGCAGCGCCATGACCCTTCCGTACATTGTGGAGTCCGCCGGCGGCGGGTCCATGCTCGACCACGTCCGGGCACGCCGGGCGGCGCTGCGCGGGCTGCTGCGCGAGCACGGCGCGCTGCTGCTGCGCGGGTTCCGGGTCGGCGGCGTGGACGGCTTCGACGCCGTGGTACGCGGGTTCTCCGGCGACCCGCTCACCTACGCCGAGCGCTCCTCGCCGCGCAGCACCATCAAGGGCAACGTGTACACGTCCACCGACTACCCGGCGGACGAGGAGATCTTCCTGCACAACGAGAACTCGTACCAGGCGAGCTGGCCGCTGACCCTGTTCTTCCACTGCGTCAGCCCGCCGGACACGCAGGGGGCGACCCCGCTGGCCGACACCCGCGGGGTGTACGCCCGGATCGACCCGGCGGTGCGCGACGAGTTCACCCGGCGGGGCTGGCGGGTGGTCCGCAACTTCCACGGCGGGTTCTCCACCTCCTGGCAGCACGCGTTCAACACCGGGGACCGGTCGGTGGTGGAGCGGTACTGCGCGGCCAACGGCATCGAGGCCGGCTGGCGGAGCGACGGCGGCCTGCGTACCACCGCGGTCCGCCGCGCCGTGCACGAGCACCCGGCCAGCGGTGCGGCGGTGTGGTTCAACCACGCCACCTTCTTCCACCACACCACGCTGCCCGCCGAGGTCTCCGAGGGACTGCTGGAGCTGTTCGGCGAGGACGACCTGCCGACCAACACCTATTACGGCGACGGTGGCCGGATCCCGGACGGCGTGGTGGCGCACCTGCGCGCCTGCTACCGGGCGGAGAGCACCCGCTTCGACTGGCAGGCCGACGACGTGCTGGTGGTGGACAACATGCTCGCCTCGCACGCCCGGGAGCCGTTCACCGGTCCGCGCCGGATCGCGGTGGCCATGTCCGAACCGTACCGCCGGGCAGCGGCCGGCCCGGCCAGCGCATAACATCGACGCCATGCAGCAGCGGACGGGGGCGCCGGCGGGCCGGGCGCGCAGCACCGGGCGGACCGCCGGCTTCCTCGTCCTCTGCGCGATCGGGCTGGCCTGCTGGATCGTCTACCTCGGCTTCACCCTCGACCAGCACTACACCGTGCGCCGGTGGGGGCTGGCCTGGATGGGGCTGGACGTCGCGGAGGCGCTCGGCCTGCTGTGCACCGCCCTGCTGTGGCGCCGGCGCAGCCTCTACGCGGCCCTGACCGCGGCGTGCACCGGCACGCTGTTCCTGATCGACGCCTGGTTCGACACGGTCACCTCCAACCAGGGCCTGGACTACGCCGAGGCGCTGGGCCTCGCCTTCCTCGCCGAGTTCCCGCTCGGCATCTTCTGCGTGGTGCTCGCGGTCCGCGCCGCGCGCCGGTTCAGCCGCGCCGGCTGACCCGACCCTTCCCGAGCCACCCGTCCGGCACTCCCGCCGGACGGGAGTTTGTCCATTCCGGAAACAGAACGGAGACACCTCGTGACCACCCTGCCACCGTCCACAAAGGACCACCGGCTCGCCGTCGGGTACCTGCTCGCCGTGGCGCTGCCGCTCGGCGTCGGGTCCGTGCTGCTGGTACCCGCACTGCGCGGGCACGCCACGACCGGCGGCGCCACCGCGACCGGGCCCGCCGACGTGGGTACCAGCCTGCTCATCCTCGCCGCCGTGGTGCTGCTCGCCGCCCGGCTCTTCGGCGCTCTGGCCGTCCGGATAGGACAGCCGCAGGTGATGGGCGAGATCGTGGCCGGGCTCGTGCTCGGCCCCTCGGCGCTGGGCGCGCTGGCGCCCGGGGTGGAGGCGTGGCTGGTACCCGACTCGCTGCGCTCCACCGTGACCGGCCTGGCCAACCTCGGGCTGGTGCTGTTCATCTTCGGCGTCGGGCGGCACGCGCGCCAGCACGCCACCCGCGGCGAGGGGCGGCTCGCGGTCGCGCTGGCGCACGCCAGCATCAGCGTGGCCGCCGTGGGCGGTGTCGCCATCGCCATCCCGCTCTACCGGAACTGGGCCGGCCGGGGTACCAGCCTGATCGCCTTCGCGCTGTTCATGGCGTGCGCGCTGGCCATCACCGCGCTGCCGGTGCTGGCCCGCATCCTGCGTGACCGGGGCATCGCGAGCACCCGGATCGGGGTGCAGAGCATCCTGGCCGCGGCCGTCGCCGACGTGACCGCGTGGTGCCTGCTCGCGGTCGCGGTGGCGTTCGCGCACGGCGCCTCGCCGGCCCGCGCCGCGGTCACCGTCGCGCTCACCGCGGCGTACACGCTGATCCTGGCCGGACCGGGAAAGGCCCTGCTGCGCGCGGTCTTCGCCCGGCTGGAGGGGCGCGAGCACGGCGAGGAGCTGGCGGCGGCGGTACTCGTCATCGGCCTGCTGCTGTCCGCCTGGGTGACCAGCGCGATCGGGGTACACGCCATCTTCGGCGCCTTCCTGTACGGCATGGTCGTGCCGGACGGGCCGCGCCCGCTGCGCCGCGTGGCCGCCCGGCTGGACCAGGTCACCAGCGTCGTGCTGATGCCGTTCTTCTTCCTCGGCACCGGCCTGCGTACCGACCTGTGGCACGCCGGCCGGGCCGGTTCACTGCTCGCGGTGCTCGGTGTGGTGGTACTCGTGGCCACCGTGGGCAAGGCGGTCGGGCCGATCCTCGTGGCCCGCATCGCCGGTGCCGGTACCCGCGACGCGCTGCGCCTGGGTGCGCTGCTCAACACGCGCGGGCTCACCGAACTGATCGTGCTGAACATCGGGCTGAGCATGGGGATCCTCTCGCCTCGGCTGTTCGTCGTGCTGGTCGGGATGGCGGTGGTCACCACCGCCGTCACCGGTCCGGCGCTGACCCTGCTAGGCACGTCACTCCCGGATGCCGACCAGCTCGATCGGCCGGCGGCGCAGGATGAGCAGGGCCGGGATGGCGGTGGCGACCAGCGCGAGGACTATGCCACCGCCGGCGATGGCGCCGGTCAGCACGCGCGGTAGCACCACCGGGGTCGCACCCACCAGCCGGGCGAAGGCCGTGTCCAGGCCACCGAGGACCACCACGGAGACCAGCGCGGCCAGCACGATGCCGGCACAGGCCAGCAGCGTCGACTCGCCCAGCACCACGCTCAGCACCTGCCGCCGGCTGGCCCCGGACAGGCGCAGCAGAGCCAGTTCCCGGCGCTGCGCGCTGACCGCCATCAGGAACGTGTTGGCGATCCCGATGCCGCTGTAGGCGATCGCGATGCCGAGCAGCACCACCAGGCCGAGGCGGGTCTGCGCGGCCTGCCGGTCGGACACGGCCGCGGCCCACCGGTCGGAGGGCACCACCCGGGCGCCCCCGGTCCGGGCCGCGTCCTGCAGCGCGTCCTGCACCGCGGTCCGGTCGGCGCCCGGGTCCAGCCGCAGGTACATCCGGTCGGGCAGGGCGCGGCCCGCGTTGCGCTGGCTCAGCACCAGGCTGGTACCGCCGAGGCCGGAGTCGAACACCGCGACCACGCGCAGGTTCACCGGCGTACCGTCGGCCAGCCAGAGCTTCATCGAGTCGCCGACCCGCCTGCCCCAGCCCGCGTCCACCGCCACCGTGCTGTCGCTGACCGCGTCCAGGGAACCGGACGTCACCCCGAACCGCAGCGCGCCGGCGCTGTCCACGCCGATCGCCGGGAACGGGATCGGGGTCGGCGGCTCCAGGTGGAGCGAGGTCACCTCGGGTGCGTTGGCCAGCACGCTGGTGTCGGTGATGGCGCTCGCCCGCACGCCGGGTACCGCGCGCAGCCGCGCCACGGTCTGGTCCAGCAGCCCACCCGTACCGGCGGGCAGCACCACGAAGTCCGCGGTCGCCGCCTGCCGGTGCAACTCGGTGTTCTTGGCCGCGTCCGAGGTGTCGGTCGAGCCCAGTACCGTCGCCGCGATGCCCACGGTGATCAGCACCGGGGCGACCGCGGCCGCGGCCCGCCGGGAACCGGTGAGGACCCGGGCACGCACCAGCACCCCACCGGCCCGGGAGCGCAGTGGCCGGGTGGCCAGCCGGGCCAGCGGGCGCAGCAGTACCGGCGCCAGCAGGGCGGTACCGCCGATGGCCAGCAGCGCGAGCGTGACGTCGGTCTTCAGGTCGGTACCGCCGGACGGGAACAGCAGCACCAGGCCGAGCAGCAGCAGTACCGCACCGGCCAGCGCGGCGCCCCCGGCCAGCCAGCGCGGCCAGCCCATGGTGCGGTGCTCCAGAGCCGCCTCGCGCAGCGCCTCGGTGGGCCGGATCCGCCCGGCCCGTACCGACACCACCGCCACCGACAGCACCGCCACCGCGACACCCGCCACGAACGCCGTCACCAGCGCGCCGATGGAGCCCGCCGTCAGGCGTACCCCGAACCACGCCGGCGCCATGCCGTTGCGGGTCATCCAGCCGGCGAGCAGCGGCCCGCCGACC
>DATEJJ010000762.1:0-9904 GCA_035278125.1 Rugosimonospora sp. | reverse complement strand
TGGCCAGGCCAGCCGGGATGCCGAGCCGGATCTCGGTCAGGTAGGCGGCGTAGAGCGCGGCGTGGTCCGAGGTGCCGCGCGCGGTGAACACGACGTGCCGCGGCCCCCAGCCGGCCACCCGCGCGGCGACCTCGGCGATCGCGCCGGACCGCTCCGGCGCCAGCAGGCGGGCGAAGACCTCGGGCTGCTCGGCGATGTCGGCCGCCATGCCCGCGCCAGCTCCGGCCACCGCAACCACTCTCCGCTCATCATCTGCGCGATTCGTGCGCAGTCTTGCACAGAAAGAGCAAGATTCACAAGCAAACGCTCGCCGTGCTCGGCCTCCGCGGGCCGGGCACGGCGAGCGCGCACCCCTCGTGTTCGCTATTCGGGTACGGCCACCAGCGCGGCCTCGGCCGGCTCAGCGACACCCTCCCCGGCGCCGGGCTCCGCCGCACCGCGCAGCGGGACGTGCTTGATGAACACCGCGAGCACCGGCACCAGCGCGGCCACCACGATCGCCCAGACGAAGATGCTCGACGTGGCGGTCGCGATCCCGTGCAGCAGCGCGCGGACCGCCTCGGCCGGCATCAGCTTGAGCTTGGCCGCGGTCAGCCCGGCCACGCCGCTGCCGGTCAGGCTGTTCGCCGCCGCCGACCCCAACTGGTGGGTGATGTCGTCCTTGAGCGAACGGTTGAACACCGCGCCGAACAGCGAGACACCGAACGAACCGCCGATGGACCGGAAGAAGGTGGCCGCGCTGCTGGACACGCCCAGGTCCTTCTGCTCCACGCTGTTCTGCGCGATCAGCATCGTGGTCTGCATCAGGAAGCCCATACCCAGACCCAGCACCAGCATGTACAGCGAGGTCTGCGTCTTGGTGGTGTGCACCGAGACGGTGGACAGCAGTACCATGCCGGCCACCATCATCAGGCCACCGAGCACCGGGAACGCCCGGTACCGGCCGGTACGGGTGATCAGGTTGCCGGCCACCAGCGAGGTGACCAGCATGCCGGCCATCATGGGCAGCAGCAGCAGGCCCGAGTTGGTGGCCGAGGCACCCTGCACGACCTGCTGGAAGAGCGGCAGGAAGTTGATCGCACCGAACATCGCGAAGCCGAGCAGGAACCCGACCAGCACGCTCAAGGTGAAGTTGCGGTTGCGGAACAGTCCGAGGGACAGGATCGGCTCGGCGGCACCCCGCTCGGCCAGCGCGAAGAGCGCCAGCGTCACCACGGCCAGTACCGCCAGCCCGATGATCTGCCAGGAGCCCCAGGCATACTGGTTGCCACCCCAGGTGGTGATCAGTACCAGCGCGGTGATGCCCACCGCGAGCAGCCCGGCACCCGTCCAGTCGATCCGGTGCTCGGTGCGGTACTTCGGCAGGTGCAGGCGGAACGCGAGCAGCCCCAGGGCAACCGCGCCCAGCGGCAGGTTGACGTAGAACGCCCAGCGCCAGCTCAGGTGGTCCGTGATGTACCCGCCGGCGAGCGGCCCGGCGACCATGGCCACCGCCATGATCGAGGCCATGAAGCCCTGGTACCGGCCGCGCTCGCGGGGCGGTACGAGGTCGCCGATGATCGCCATCACGCCGACGATCAGGCCACCGGCACCGAGGCCCTGCAGCGCGCGGAAGCCGATCAGCTCGCCCATGTTCTGCGACATGCCGGACAATGCGGAGCCGACCAGGAAGATCACGATCGAGGTCAGGAAGATGCTCTTGCGGCCGTACAGGTCACCGATCTTGCCCCAGAGCGGCGTGGAGACGGTCGTGCCGAGCACGTAGGCGGTGACCACCCAGGACAGGTGGGTCAGCCCGTGCAGATCGCCCACGATACGCGGCATCGCGGTGCTCACGATCATGTTGTCGAGCATCGCCAGCAGCATGGCGAGCATCAGCCCGGGCAGCACGACCATGACTTCGCGTCGTCGCGCTGGCGGTGCCTCGGTGACCGTCATCGGTACACTCCCCGGTTTGGTGGCCGAACTTACTTGCCGGCCGGCTAGTGGACTTACCTGTCGTACGGTAAGCTACTTACTTGCCGGCCGTCAAGTAATATCGGCGACGCCCCGATGGTGTTGAGGAACCGGACTGAGGAACAGGCGATGAGGGATCAGGGCGACACGCGCAGCCGCATCCAGGCGGTCGCGCTTGAGCTGTTCACCGAGCAGGGCTATGAGGCCACCTCGCTCCGGGAGATCGCCGAGCGGCTGGGGGTGACCAAGGCCGCCCTGTACTACCACTTCAAAACCAAGGACGACATCGTCGCCAGCCTGATGGAGGACCGGGCGGGCGCCATGCGGGAGCTGGTCGAGTGGGCCGAGCCGCAGGAGCACACGGTCGGGCTGCGCCGCGAGTTCATCCGCCGGTACGCGCGGCAGCTGCACGAGGGTGGCCACCACAACCTGATGCGGTTCCTGGAGCGCAACCAGACCGCGCTGCGCGACCACCCGAAGAGCGAGGAGATGCGCGACCTCATGCTCCGGACGGTGGAGATCCTCTCCGAACCCGGTGACCCGCTGACGGTACGCCTCAAGTGCGCGATGTCGATCTTCGCGATGCACGCCACCTGGTTCGTGATCCGGGACGACAGCATCAGCGACGAGGCACGCTCGGCCGCATCGCTGGAGGTCGCGCTGGAGCTGATCGAGCCGGCGGGCGCGGCCCGTACCCCGGAGCCGGCGGGCGCCGAGGCGTGAGCTACTCGACGACCGCGATCAGGTCGCCCTCCTGCACCACGTCGCCCTCGTTGACCGCGATCTGGGTCACCGTGCCGTCGGACTCCACGACCACCGGGATCTCCATCTTCATGGACTCCAGGATGACCAGCGTGTCGCCCTCGCTCACCTGGTCTCCGGCCGCGGCGACCACCTTCCACACGTTCGCCACCATCTCGGCACGGATCTCCTCGGCCATGGCCGCTCCTCCTGTCAGTCCAGTCAGCGGTATCCAATCATGGATGGGGGCTCGGCCGCTGCCGGTGGCACGGCTACGCGCGGGCTACCATGCTGCGCATGGCAAAGAAGTCCCGCAAGAAGAAGGCACGGAAGAAGAGCGCGGCCAACCACGGCAAACGGCCCAACTCCTGAGCCTCAAGGCACGGATGCCCCGGACCCGGGTCCGGGGCATCGTCCTTCGCTGCCTGAGCCTGCGCTCCGCGCCCTGACTCAGTCGGCGTACAGCTCGTGGGTCTCCGACTCGAAGACCAGCTCGGTGAGCTTGGCCCGCAGCCGGGCCCGTAGCGCGGGCGGCGCGGTCTCGCTGCCGCAGCAGCGCGCCACCAGCGCCTTCACCTCCTGCTCGATGCCGTACTCGCGCAGGCACGGCGAGCACTCGTCCAGGTGGGTGCGGATGGCTTCGCGGCGCACGTCATCGCACTCGAGGTCGAGGTAGAAGTAGACCTCCGCGAGCACGTCGCTGCAGTCCGTCTCGTGCGGATCTCCGCAACTCATGCTCACACCTCCTGCTCGGCAGGGGCCTGCTCGGACGCCGACCCGCGGGTGAAGCCCCGGTCGGCAGCGTAACCCTCCAGCAGCTGGCGCAGGTTGCGCCGGCCGCGGTGCAGCCGCGACATGACGGTACCGATAGGGGTACCCATGATCTCGGCGATCTCCTTGTACGAGAAGCCCTCGACGTCGGCCAGGTACACCGCGAGCCGGAAGTCCTCGGGCAGCGCCTGCAGTGCCTCCTTGACGTCCGAGTCGGGCAGCCGGTCCAGCGCCTCCGTCTCCGCCGACCGCAGCCCGCTGGAGGTGTGCGACTCGGCAGACGCCAGCTGCCAGTCGGTGATCTCCTCGGTCGGCGCCTGGATCGGCTGCCGCTGCCGCTTGCGGTACGAGTTGATGTACGTGTTCGTCAGGATCCGGTACAGCCACGCCTTGAGGTTCGTACCCTCCTCGAACTGGTGGAACGCGGCGAACGCCTTGAGGAACGTCTCCTGTACCAGGTCCTCGGCGTCCGCCGGGTTGCGCGTCATGCGCAGGGCGGCGGCGTACAACTGGTCGACGAAGGGCAGCGCGTCCCGCTCAAACCGCGCGCGCCGCTCGTCGGTTCGCTCGCCGCGTGCCAATCGACCCGTCCCGCCTCTACCGCTGCGCTGTCCCGCCGAGGATACGCCCAGCGTGGCCGCTGACGCTCCGGAACCCGGGGTCGCGTCCCGATCGACCGGCCAGTCCGGCGCATAGAGCAGGCGCTGGACGAAGCGCGCCGCTGAGGCATCAGGCAACCTGGTGTCAGTACCCACAAAACCGCCCTTGTTCGCGAAGTCCCACAGGACGCGCCCGCGCAGCACGCAGGCCGCAGCCCCGATGTTTGGCAGTGTCTACGGGTTGTGCAACATCGCGAGACGGTCCCGGCATTCCACGAGATGGGAAGCCGTACGGCTCAGGGCCGGCCACGCTGGCGCGCGTCGCCGGCCCGAGTCGTCAAACCGGGAAGGGCCTGGGAGGGCTCCTGTTGTCGCACCCCGCTGGGTACACCGGAATGAACGAGACTCCCGCGGGGCGGTGACGGACGCGGTCGGGCGGCTCAGGCGGCCCAGTGGTGCCGGCGGAGCCAGTCGACCACGATCTCGCCGATGGCGGCCGGGTCGCGGCGCAGGTCGTGCCGCTCCCCGGAGCGTACGGCCAGCTCCATGCCGGGCCGCACCGCCGGTACGCCGAACGGGTCGCGGTCGCCGTTGACCACGAGCGTGGGCAGCCCGGTGTCCAGCTCGGCGTCCCGGCTCACCTCCGGCTTGCCGGGCGGGTGCAGCGGGAACGCCAGCGCGACCACGCCCACCGCGCCCACGGTGCGCGCGGTACGGCAGGCGACCCGGGCGCCGCTGGAGCGGCCACCCACGATCCACGGCCCGAGCCGGGGCAGCCCGGCGCACGCCTCGACCCATGCGTCATCGAGGCGCGGCGCGGGTGGCGGGGCGCGCCGGCCTGCCACGCGGTACGGCTGGGTGATCCGGGCAACGGCCACCCGCGCGGCCAGCGCCGCGTCCCGTACCCCGGACAGGTCCGGCGCGGTCACATCACCGCCCGCGCCGTGCCCGAGCACCAGGAGGCTCACGGCATCGGCCGGTACTTCCAGATCGACCTCTGCCGCCGGCACCCCCTCAGGATGCCACGCGGTCCAGCCGGTCCACGCAGCGATCGTTCAGCAGCGGCAACCGGCGCCGCTGTTCCGGTACCAGCTCCGGCAGCAACGCCGCGATCCGGTCGGGCGAGAAGCCCGGCACGGCCGCCGGCGGTGGCTGCTGCTCGCCGCGCCAGGCCACCAGCATGGCCCGGCGCTCCCGTGGCGTGGTCGCTCCCCACACCCCGTGGCAGTCGCCCACCTCCAGCGCCCAGGCCAGGCAGGCGCCCTGGACCTCGCACGTGCGGCACAGCGCGACGGCGGCGTCCGCCGGCTCGCTGGGCGCCGGAAAGAACGTCTCCGGATCCACGCTCTGGCACACCCCCCTGGTGCGCCAGGCAGCGTCGTCCTGCCGCTCCCGGAACGCGCGCAGCAAGCGCGGATCCCGTCGAGCGGCAGCAACCTCATGCGGGCGTGGCATACGCGCCCGTGTCATCCACCCACCTCCCCCGTGGGGCCGGACGAGTCCAGCCATGCGCGGTCGTGCGCACGGCGCGTCCGGCGCTGTGTTCTATCGCACTAGAGGGGATCGATTCAAGAGTCTTTACAGAGATGACTCACAAATTCAGTACACCAACCCGCCGTATCGCCTCAAAACAGCGTGAGATCTGTCGGCAGGCCGTCAGGCGCGGAGGAAACTGTCATAGCGGGGCCGTCCCCGCTGATTGATACCAATTCGATAAGCCCGGGTCCGTCGTTACGCACATCGCCCACGGCCGGCCCCACCGGGCGGATCTCCAGGCCGGTGAGCACGTCGTCACCGGGCGGCGCGAGCAGCGTTTCGGGATCGGCCGGACCGGTCAGCCACTCGGCCCAGCGCCGCGGGTGCAGGGTCAGCGGCATCCGGTCGTGTACCGCGGTCAGGTCGCCCTGCGCGGCCATCGTGACCACGCTGCACGTGATCAGCCGGTCCGGTCCGCTGCCCCACACCGCCCACAGGCCGGCGAACGCGAGCACCCCGCCGTCCCGCGGGGTCATGAAGAACGCCTGCTTGCTGCGCCCGTCCTCGCGCGGGCGCCACTCGTACCAGCCGTCGGCCGGGACCAGGCAGCGGCGCCGGGCGAAGGCGCGGGCGAACGCGGGGGCGTCGGCGACCCGCTCGGCCCGCGCGTTGATCATCCGGGCGCCGGCCTTGGGATCCTTGGCCCAGGCGGGTACCAGGCCCCACCGGGCGGCGCTGACCGCGCGGTGCCCGGCCGAGGTCACCCGCACGATGGGTACCGGGTCGGTGGGCGCCACGTTGTAGTCGGGGCCCAGCGTGCCCCCGGACTCGTCCAGCGCTTCGAAGAGCTCGGCCAGGTCGGCCGTGCTCCGGGTGGTGGCGTACCGGCCGCACATGGACACGACGCTAGCGCGCCGGTACGGGACGCGCCGTCCCGTACACCGAGAGCCGGGCCTGGCGCGATCCCCGAACCGGCAGACTGGACTCCGTGCCCAACACCACGCTGCCCTGGACCGCGCCGACCGCCACGGGTCCGGTGCACGCCACCGTCCGCCTGCCCGGCTCCAAGTCGATGACGGCGCGGGCCCTGGTGCTCTCCGCGCTCGCCGCCGGCCCGGGTACGCTCGCGCAGCCGCTGCGCGCCCGCGATACCGAACTGATGGCGGGCGGCCTGCGCGCCATGGGTACCTATGTGTCCACACAGGACGATGAGCGCTGGGTGGTACGCCCCCGCGCGCTGGCCGGCCCGGCGCACGTGGACGTGGGGCTGGCCGGTACGGTCATGCGCTTCCTGCCGCCGGTCGCCGGGCTGGCCACCGGGCCGGTCACGTTCGACGGGGACCCCCGCGCCCGGCAGCGCCCGCTCGGCCCGCTGCTGGACGCGCTGCGCGCGGTCGGGGTACGGATCGACTCGGCGGACACCGGCGGGCTGCCACTGACCGTGCACGGCACGGGTGCGGTGGGCGGCGGCGAGGTCACCATCGACGCCTCCGCCTCCAGCCAGCTCGTCTCCGGCCTGCTGCTGGCCGCGCCCGCGTTCGGCCGGGGCATCGTGGTGCGGCACGCCGGTCCGCCGGTACCGAGCGCACCGCACCTGCGGATGACGGTCCAGATGCTGCGTGCGGCGGGAGCCGCGGTGGACGACTCGGCGCCGGACCTGTGGGCGGTGCAGCCCGGGCCGCTGTCCGGGCGGGGCTGGGCCATCGAGCCCGACCTCTCCGGCGCCGCGCCCTTTCTGGCCGCCGCGCTGGTCACCGGCGGCGAGGTGCGGGTACCCGGGTGGCCGACGGTCACCGCGCAGCCGGGCGACCAGCTGCGCGCGCTGCTCACCGAGATGGGCGGCGAGTGCACGCTGACCACGGACGGGCTCACGGTACGGGGTACCGGCGTGGTGCACGGGGTCAACGCGGACCTGTCCGAGGTGAGCGAGCTGGCGATGGTGCTCGCCGCGCTGGCGGCGCTGGCCGACTCGCCGTCCCGGCTGACCGGCATCGGGCACGTGCGCGGCCACGAGACGGACCGGCTGGCCGCGCTCACCCGGGAACTCGGCTCGCTCGGGGTGGCCGTCACCGAGCTGCCGGACGGGCTGGCCATCGACCCCAAGCCGGTACAGGGCGGGCGGTTCGGGACGTACGACGACCACCGGATGGCGCACGCCGGCGCGGTACTGGGACTGGCGGTACCGGGAGTGGTGCTGTCGGATGTCGCGTGTACATCCAAGACGATGCCGGACTTCCCGGCACTATGGGAGGCGATGGTGGGTACGCCCGAGCAACCGGGGGTGAGCACGGCTGACGGCTAAGCGCCGCCGTGAGTACGACGAGGATGACGTGCGGATACGTCCCGCCCCCTCGTCCCGCCCGCGTACCCGGATCCGCCCCCGGCACACCGACGCCGCCGAGGGCTTCGTGGTCGCGGTGGACCGCGGCCGGTACACCTGCGACCTGGACGGGCGCCCGGTCCTCGCCATGCGCGCCCGGGAACTGGGCCGGCGCGGCGTGGTGGTGGGTGACCGGGTGGCGATCGTCGGCGACCTGTCCGGCGCGCCCGGCTCGCTGGGCCGGATCGTCCGCATCGCGGAGCGCAGCTCGGTGCTCATGCGTACCGCCGACGACGACGAGAACACGCCGGAGGGGCGGGCCGAACGCGTGGTGGTGGCCAACGCGGACCAGCTGGTCATCGTGAGCGCGCTGGCCGACCCGCCGCCGCGTACCGGGTTCATCGACCGGTGCCTGGTCGCGGCGTACGACGCGGAGATCGATCCGCTGCTCTGCCTGACCAAGGCGGACCTGGCCGGACCCGAGGAGATCCTGGACTACTACGCGGTGCTGGACCTGCCGCACGTGCTGTGCCGGCCGGACTGCGACCTGGGCCCGCTGCTGGACCGGCTGGCCGGGCGCATCTCGGTCCTGGTCGGGCACTCCGGGGTGGGCAAGTCCACCCTGGTCAACCGGCTGCTACCGGACGCGGACCGGCGGGTGGGCGCGGTCAGCGCGATCGGCAAGGGCCGGCACACCTCTACCAGCGTGGTGGCGCTACCGCTGCCCGAGCAGCAGGGCTGGATCATCGACACGCCGGGCATCCGCTCGTTCGGCCTGGCCCACGTGTCCGCGGACAGCCTGCTGCACGGCTTCCCCGACCTGGTACAGGCGTCGGTGAACTGCCCGCCCGGCTGCGACCACACCGGCACCGCCGGGAAGTGCGGGCTGGACGCGCTGGTGGCAGCGGGCGGCGCCGACCCGCGGCGGCTCGCCTCGTTCCGCCGGCTGCTCGCCTCCCGCGCCGGCGAGGAGCTACCGGACAGTCAGACCTCGACGTAGCCGCCGGAGCGCCAGTACACGCCGTCCTCGCGGGACATCAGGCCCTCATCGATGAGGTACCGGCGCAGCGAGGCGTAGTCGTCGTGCCAGGCGCGCAGGATCGCGTCGACCGCCCGCTCCGGGTACCGGGTACCCGGCTCGAAGCAGCTGGCCAGGTGCTCCAGCACGATCAGCCGCTTGCCCCGGGTCGCCGGGAGCTGGACCAGCCGGCCCTCACGGACGAAGGCACGCAGTACCGCCGCCTTCTCCCGGTCCGGGTCGAGCGGCTCCTCCTGCGCGGGCGCCGGCCCGTACTCGCGAATGGACTCCTTGAAGACCGCGATGTCCGCGACCAGCCTGCCCTCGACGGTGCTGACCAGACCGCCGTGCTGCAGCCGGCCGAGCGCGCGCACGGCGTCCCGGGCCGACAGCCCGGTGCGCCGCGCCACCTCCCCCGGGGTCGCCGCCCCGAGCACCACCGCCGCGAAGGCCCTGACCCGCTCCTCCTCCGCCAGCAGGCCACACAGGATCTCCGGTCGCATACCCAGCAACATAACTCCGCCTCCGGACGCGCGGGGCCAGTGACAGGCGTGGGCGCTGCTATGTTCTGCGCATGGGCGGTTATGCGGACGACCTTGCTCTCGCGCACGTGCTCGCCGACACGGCCGACTCGATCTCGATGACCCGGTTCCGCGCGCTCAACCTGCATGTCGAGGCCAAGCCGGATCTGACGCCGGTGTCGGACGCGGACACGGCGGTGGAGAAGGCGCTGCGCGCCACGCTCGGGCGGACCCGGCCGCGCGACGGCGTGCTGGGTGAGGAGTACGGCGTGACCGAGGCCGCCGCCGGCCCAGGTACCCGGCAGTGGGTCATCGATCCGATCGACGGCACCAAGAACTACATCCGCGGCGTACCCATCTGGGCCACGCTGATCGCGCTGATGGAGGGCGACCAGGTGATGGTGGGCCTGGTCTCCGCGCCCGCGCTGGGCCGGCGGTGGTGGGCGGCGCGCGGGCACGGCGCCTTCGCCGACCCGTGGCTCGTCTCCGGCGGATCGAGCTT
>DATEJJ010000761.1:0-3908 GCA_035278125.1 Rugosimonospora sp. | reverse complement strand
AGGGCGGCATTCCCGGCCAGTACATCGTGGTGCTGAAGGACGGCACCGCCAGCCCGGCGGCGGTGACCAGTACCGCGCACTCGCTGACCGCGCGCTTCGGCGGCAGCGTCACGCACGCGTACACCCGCGCGCTGCGCGGCTTCGCGGCCCACCTGAGCGGCGCGCAGGCCCGGCAGGTGGCGGCCCGGCCGGAGGTGGCGTATGTCGAGCAGGACCGGGTGGTCCGCACGACCGATACGCAAACCCCCACACCCTCCTGGGGCCTGGACCGGATCGACCAGCCGTACCGGCCGCTGGACAACTCGTACACCTACCCGGGTACCGCGTCGACCGTGCACGCATACGTCATCGACACCGGAATCCACATCAGCCACCAGGACTTCGGCGGCCGCGCGAGCTACGGGTACGACTTCGTCGACAACAGCGCCACCGCCGAGGACTGCAACGGCCACGGCACGCACGTGGCGGGTACCCTCGGCGGCACCACCTACGGCGTGGCCAAGGCGGTACAACTGGTCGCGGTCAAGGTGCTCGACTGCTCCGGCCAGGGTACCGACTCCGGTGTGATCGCCGGGGTCGACTGGGTGACGGCCAACGCGGTCAAGCCCGCGGTGGCCAACATGAGCCTCGGCGGGTCGCGCAGCGCCGCGCTGGACGCCGCGGTCAGCCAGTCCATCGCCGCGGGCATCACCTACTCCGTCGCCGCCGGCAACGACGGCCTGGACGCGTGCGCCTACGACTCGCCCGCCGACGTGTCCACGGCCATCACGGTCGGCGCCACCGACCGCAACGACGCCCGGCCGTGGTGGTCGAACTTCGGCTCCTGCCTGGACGTCTTCGCGCCGGGCGTGGGCATCACCTCGGACTGGTACGCGAGCGACACCGCCACCAACACGCTGGACGGCACCTCCATGGCGACGCCGCACGTGGCCGGTGCCGCCGCGCTGATCCTGGCCGCCCACCCCGACGACACGCCGCAGCAGGTACGCGACGCGATCGTCGGCGGCGCGGTCACCGGCGCGGTGACCGACCCCGGTCTCGCCTCACCCGACAAGCTCCTCCAGGTCGGCGACCCCGGCACCTTCCACCCGGCGGTGGTGCGGCTGCGCGCCGCGGCCGACAGCCTCCTGGTCACCGCGAGTGGTGGGGCCGGCGTCCTCCCGCTGGTCGCCAGCCGCACTGTGGCCAACCTCGGCGAGGAGTTCGACGAGGTCGACGCGGGCGGCGGGTACGTCGCGCTGCGGGCGCACGCCAACGGCCGCTACGTGACCGCGGACCCGACCGGCGTGAACCCGTTGCTGAACACCGCCACCGCGATCGGCGCCGCGCAGCAGTTCCAGGTCGTCACCAACGCCGACGGCACCTTCAGCCTGAAGGCCGCCGTGAACGGCCGGTACGTCACGGCGGAGAACGCGGGCAGGTCGCCACTGGTCAACAACCGCACCGCGATCGGGCTGTGGGAGAAGTTCACCGCGGCGGTACCGCCCTCGATGATCGCCCTCGGCGCCTTCGCCAACCTCCACTTCGTCACCGCGGAGAAGGCGGGCGCGCTGCCGCTGGTCGCCAACCGCGTCAGCATCGGCCTGTGGGAGACCTTCGACGCGGTCGACCTCGGCAACGGCCGCATCGCGCTGCGGGCGCACGCCAACGGCCGCTTCGTCACGGCGGAGAACGCCGGCGCGCTGCCGCTGATCGCCAACCGCACCGCGGTGGGCGGCTGGGAGCAGTTCACCGTGGTGTACAACGCGGACGGCACCACGAGCCTGCGGGCGAACGTCAACGGCAGATACGTCACCGCGGAGAAGGCGGGCGCGCTCCCGCTGGTCGCCAACCGCACCGCGGTCGGCCTCTGGGAGGAGTTCGCGCTCCTGGCCCTGTGACGGGGTGGCACGCGTACGGCGGCACGGCCGGTGATCTGGGCGCCAGGTCACCGGCCGTGCCGGCATGCGCGGGTGGGGGCGAGGGTGGTACGGCGAGCCCGACTTGACTTTGAACAGTGTATATATGTACCTGCGTGACTACCCGTCACCTACCCCCATACCGAGCGGAGGAAGCCGTGAAGGTGACAAGACGTGTACTCGCCGCGGGTACGGTGCTCGCCGTGGGAGGCGCGATGGTGCTGACCGACGCCGTACTGGCGCCGGCCACCGCGGCACCAGCCCCCAGCCCCGCAGCCGCCCGCGCCCTGGCCGCGCAGAGCGCCGCGGCGCTGGTCGCCACCCGCCCCGCCTACCTCAACGCCAGCGCCGCCGAGGCGTTCGTACCCGGCGCGGTACAGTCCTCCGGCGCCACCCAGTACGTGCCGTTCCAGCGCACGTACGCCGGGCTGCCGGTCACGGGTGGCGACTTCGTCCTGGTGACGGACGCCTCCGGCGCGGTCGTGTACCACTCGGTCGCGATGGAGCACCCGATCGGCACCCTCTCGGTCACGCCCCGGTTGACCCAGACGGACGCGGTCGCGGTGGCGCGCCGGCAACTGCGCGCGGTGACCCAGGTCGAGGGTACCCAGCTCGTGGTGGACGCGCTCGGCGGTACCGCTCGGCTCGCCTGGGCATCCACTGTGGACGGTACTGGCGCGGACGGGGTCAGCCGGCTGACGGTGGACGTGGACGCGCTCACCGGTGCGGTCCTGGACAGCCAGGAGCACGTGATGCACGGCAGCGGCACGTCGGCGTGGAACGGGCCCAACCCGGTACCGCTGAACACCACCCACTCCGGCTCCACCTTCACCATGCGCGACCCCACGGTGACGAACCTGAGTTGCCAGAACGCCGCCAACAACACGGTGTTCAGCGGCCCGGATGACCTGTGGGGCAACGGCAATGCCACCAACCGGGAGACCGGGTGCGTGGACGCGCTGTTCGGCGCGCAGACCGAGGTGAAGATGCTCAGCCAGTGGCTGGGTCGTAACGCGATGGACGGCAACGGTGGCGCGTGGCCGATCCGGGTCGGGCTGGCCCAGGTGAACGCGTTCTACGACGGTACCCAGGTCCAGGTCGGGCACAACAACGCCGGGCAGTGGATCGGCGCGATCGACGTGATCGCGCACGAGATGGGGCACGGCGTGGACGACCACACGCCGGGGGGCATCTCCCGCAGCGGTACCCAGGAGTTCATCGCCGACACGTTCGGCGCCTCGACCGAGTGGTTCGCCAACGAGCCGGCCCCGTTCGACACGCCCGACTTCCTGGTGGGCGACCGGGTCAACCTGGTCGGCTCCGGCCCCATCCGCAACATGTTCAACCCGTCCGCGCTGGGCGACCCCAACTGCTACTCGTCCTCCATCCCGTCCACCGAGGTGCACTCCGCGGCCGGCCCCGGCAACCACTGGTTCTACCTGCTCGCCGAGGGCACCAACCCGACCAACGGGCAGCCGACCAGCCCGACCTGCAACGGCACCACCGTGGTCGGCCTGGGCGTCCAGACCGCCATCCGGATCCTCTACACCGCGATGCTGATGAAGACCACGGCAAGCTCGTACCTGCGGTATCGCACCTGGACACTGCAGGCCGCCAAGAACCTGTTCCCGGGCAACTGCACCCCGTTCAACACGGTGCGGGCCGCCTGGAATGCGATCTCGGTACCGGCGCAGGCCGCCGACCCGACCTGCTGACGATTCCCGCCGTGCCCCCGTCCCGGCACCCCGGGGCGGGGGCACGATCGCGACGCGCACGCTCGCGGAATGCGGGTACCTGCTGCGTGATCGTGGATTTCTGGCTACTGTGCCTCAGCGTGGGGTATCGGTGGCGGGCCGCGGCGCTGGCCGTGGCGCTCGTGTTCTCCTGCGGCGCCGCCGGCGCGCCCGCAGTGGCGGCAGCGGCGGCTCCTCCGCCCTCCCCACCGGCCTACGTACCGTGCCCGATCGCACCCATCTCGGTGCGCCCGGTGCGCCCGCCCCGCCCGGTACC
>DATEJJ010000760.1:0-2080 GCA_035278125.1 Rugosimonospora sp. | reverse complement strand
CCGGGTCCGCGACACGGTCGAGTTCCTCCGCGCCGCGCTGTCGGGCGAGAAGGTGAGCAGCGAGGCGCTCGGCGTCCGCGGCTTCCGGCTGGAGCGCCCGCCCGCCACGCCGCCGCCGATCCTGGTGGCCGCGCTGCGCCCGGCGATGCTGCGGGTGGCCGGCACCGCGGGCGACGGCGCCATCCTCAACTGGCTGTCCGCGTCCGACGTGGCCACCGTGGTGCCGTACGTGCGCGAGGCCGGCCCGGGCAAGCAGATCGCCGCCCGCATCTTCCTCTGCCCCACCGACGACCCCGCGCCGGTACGCGCGGCGGCCAAGCGCCTGCTCGCCGGCTACCTCACGGTGCCCGGGTACGCCGAGTTCCACCGCTGGCTGGGTCGCGGTCCGCAGCTCGCGGCCACCTGGGCCGCGTGGCAGGCGGGTGACCGCCGAGCCGCGGTGACCGCGCTCCCCGACGAGGTGGTCGACGACCTGCTGGTCCTCGGTACCCCCGCCGAGTGCGCCGCCCATGTCCGCCGCTACGTCGAGTCGGGCGTCGGAGTCCCCGCCCTCGCCTACGTCCCCCTGGACCCCGGCCGCGACCCCGTCGCCGACGCCCTCGCCGTGGCCGAGTGCTACGCGCTACTCGACCAGGCTCCAGCCCATCGGGTCCCCGACTGAGGTGATCGCGCCGCCGTCGCGGAGGTGGGTGAGGTGGGCGAGCGTCTCGCCGATCGCGGCCCGGCGCATGTACCCGGCGATCTGGTCCCACGGCCGCGACCAGGTCAGCAGCTGCGCCAGCTCCCACGTCGTCGCCCCCGGCTGCGCCCCGATCAGGCGCAGCAGCTCGGCCAGGCGCGACTCGTGGTGCCGGCGCATCTGGTCCAGCCGGTCCGCCAGCCCGGCGAAGCGGTACTCGTGCGCCGGCAGCACCTCCCCGACGTCCAGCGCCGCGAGCCGGTCGAACGTGTCCAGGAAGGCGCCCAGCGGGTTGATCGGCTGCTGCGGGTGTACCGAGATGTTCGGGCTGATCCTCGGCAGCACGTGGTCGCCGGAGAGCAGCAGCTGCCGCTCCGGTTCGTAGAAGCACAGGTGGCCGGGGGTGTGGCCGGGCGTCCACACCGCGCGCAGGTCCCAGCCGGGCAGCCCGGCCGGGTCGCCGTGGTCCAGCAGCCGGTCCGGCTCCGCGAGGTGTACCAGCGGCAGCAGCTCCCGCGACGAGCCGGCCATCGTACGCGCGTCCGCGGCCGGTACCCCGCACCGCAGCAGCCACGCGTACGACTTCTCGATCAGTTCGTCCACCTCGCCGTACCGGCCGGGCAGCGTCTCCGCCTCCCGCGCGTGCAGCCCGATCCACGCGCCGGACGCGGCCCGTACCCGCCCAGCCAGGCCGTAGTGATCCGGGTGGATGTGAGTGACCAGTACCGCGCGGACGTCCTCCACCTTGCCGCCGGCCGTGGCCAGCCCGGCGACCAGCGCGTCCCACGCCTCCGGCGTGTCCCAGCCGGCGTCCACGAGGGCCAGCCCGTCGGGCAGCTCGAACGCGTACACCAGGACGTACCGCAGCGGGCTGTTCGGGATGGGCACCGGGATCGACCACAGCCCCGGGCGTACCCGCTCCACCGGGGGCAGCACGCGCTCCTGCCATGCCTGGAACTGGGCTGAGCCGGTCACAGTGAACATTCTTTGATCGTGCACCCGCGCCCCGCCGTACGGGAACGGTCCGGGAGGCGGATCACACGCGCGCGGCCACCTCGTCGACGAGGCCCAGCCGGTACCCGGTGGCCAGCGCCTCGGCCCGGTTGCGTACGCCGAGCTTGCGGAACAGCCGGGCCTGGGTGCTCTCGACGGTCTTCTTCGCGATGCCGAGGGTGCGCGCGGTCTGCAGCACGGTGTGCCCCTCCCCGATGGAGCGCAGGATGTCCCGCTCGCGGATGGTCAGCGCGGGTACCCCCGCGCTCCGGTCGGCCACCGCGGTGGACAGCCAGCCGGTGAGGTCCTCGATGTGCGCGGCGTCCATCGCGAAGTAGCCGGAGCCGACCAGGGTGAGCAGCGCGGCCAGGTCGTCGCGCGCCTCCGCGCCGCGCACCAGGGCCTGCG
>DATEJJ010000759.1:0-3378 GCA_035278125.1 Rugosimonospora sp. | reverse complement strand
CGCGCAGATCGCGGCGGGCTGCCCGGCGGCTCGGGCCGGTGCCAAGGAAACCTGGATCACGGACAGTACCGGGGCCGGGATCGGCGCGCTGGAACTCGGTACCGGCCCGAAGGGCGTGGTACTGGCGCACATGGCCGGCGGTGACTCGTGCCAGTGGCTGCCGTTCGGCCAGCAGTTGGCCGCCGCCGGGTACCACGTGGTGGTGTTCGACTTCGGCGGCTCGGGCGTGTCCGACCCGCTGGCCGGGCAGGACCGGCGCGACGCGAACGTGATCGGCGCGGCCGCGTACCTGCACGGGCACGGTGCGCTGAACGTGGTGCTGGTCGGCGCGTCCATGGGCGGTACCGCGGCGCTGGTCGCGGCGAACGAGGTGTCGCCAGCCGTACACGGTGTGGTGAGCCTGTCCGCGCCCGCGTCGTACCAGGGCATGGACGCCGCGGCGGCGGTGAAGAAGCTTTCCGCGCCGGTGCTGTACATCGCCGGCGCCGGCGACGGCCAGTACGCCTCGGCCGCCCGCGCGCTGTACGCGGACACGCCGGGGAAGGCGAAGACGCTGCTGCTCGCGAGCGGTGCGCAGCACGGCACCATGCTGCTGGCCAAGCAGGAGGCGGACGCGGCCAGGGTGCGTACCGCGATCCTCGACTTCCTGAAGCAGACCCTCAGCTAGCCACGCCGGTGTGACGGTCGGCACGCCGGCCGGGCCGCGGCAGGCCCGGCCGGCGGTACGCGTACCCTGTCTACCGTTATCCGCCCGGCGGGACCCGACCAGCTGAGAAGGAGTGCGGCGCATTGGGGACGCTCGCTGAGCCCGCCGTGCCGGTGATCGTTGAGCCGGGCCCGTCCACGCGAACCACCCCGGTGGCCCGGCCGCTGACCGCCCGGCCGGTACCGGTGGCCGCGCTCGCCGCGCACTCCCGCCCCCGGCAGGCGCGCGCCGTTCTGGCCGCGTACGTCTCGCTGACCAAGCCCCGCATCATCGAGTTGCTGCTGGTCACCACGGTGCCCGCGATGTTCCTGGCCCGGGACCGGTTCTCCGGCTTCGGGCTGACCCTGGTGGTACTCGGCGGCGGCGCCCTGGCCGCGGGCGCCGCCAACGCGCTGAACTGCTACATCGACCGCGACATCGACCAGGTGATGCGGCGTACCTCGCGCCGCCCGCTGCCCACACACACCGTCTCGCCCCGCTCCGCCCTGGTCTTCGGCCTGGTCCTGGCGGTGGTCTCGGTGGCGCTGATGGCCGCGTTCACGAACTGGCTCGCCACCGGGCTGACGGCGGCCGCGATCGCCTACTACGACCTGGTGTACACGCTCTGGCTCAAGCGCACGACCCCGCAGAACACCTTCTGGGGCGGGGTCTGCGGCGCGCTGCCGGTGCTGATCGGCTGGGCCGCGGTCACCGGCGGCATCGGGGTACGCGCGCTGCTGCTGTTCGCGGTCGTCTTCTTCTGGCAGATGCCACACTTCTACGCCCTCGCCGTGAAGTTCCGGCACGACTACGCCCGGGCCGGCATCCCGATGCTGCCGGTCGTCGCCTCGATGCGCCGGGTGGGCTTCGAGACCGTCCTGTTCAGCTGGCTCACCGTCGCCGCCTCGGTGGCGCTCTGGCCGCTGGGCATGACCCCGCTGTACGGCGTCGTCGCGGTCGTGCTGGGCGTACTGCTGCTGGTGGAGGCGCACCGGGTGAACCGGGCCGCCCGCCGCGGCGAGCCGGTCAAGGCGATGCGCCTGTTCCACTGGTCGACCACATACCTCACGCTGCTGTTCGTCGCCGTCGCCGTGGACGCATTGATCCAGTAGCGCCGGGTACAACACGACAGCCCGTAGGGTGGACTCTGTCCACTTTGGATTGCGAAACGCCGAAATTGTCCATGCACTTGTTTCCGTTTTGATAGACATAGCGAATTGCCCGGAATTAACCCATGCCAATGGGCAGTTCTTTCGGATATGTCGGTTCTGTGCCCCACGTAGCACATGTCAAGCACAGGTAACTCGCATCACAGACGACGGATGGTTGCCAGACGGATCGAGGCCCACCTGCTTACTCTGCTGGGCATGGCAGATGGTTCCGATACGACGCTGGCGAGCGAGCCGAGTGCCCCGGCCGGGGGTCTCGTCGCCAGCATCAGGTCGTTCGCCGCTGAGCATGGGGGAGCGAAAGCGGTGGTCGAGTACGTCGGGCGGCGGGGCGCCCGCATCGTCCTCGTGGGGGAGGACGGCGCCTGGTCCGACCAGTTCGCCGAGGGCACGGACATCGCCCGTCGGGCCTGCGAGAGTGCGGGCGTGGAAGTGGAAAACGAGTGGGAGCGGGAACTCATCGAGCTGATGCGGCCCAGTAATGATCTCTGGCGGTCGATGGCGCGGCGCAGCATGGCCCGGTGACACAGTCCCTGTCAACGACGACCCGGGGTCATCGACCCCGGGTCGCTCTCGTTACCTGTGCGGAGTTTCCCGACCTGTTCGACGACGACCAGGCGCTCATCCCGGCCCTGGCCGCCCGGAGCGTGGCCGGCGAACCGGCGGTCTGGGACGACCCGGCCGTCGACTGGCCCGGGTACGACCTCGCGGTACTGCGCTCCACCTGGGACTACACGCCGCGGCGGGACGAGTTCGTGGCCTGGGCGCGGCGGGTACCGCACCTGGCCAATCCGGCCGCCGTGGTCGCCTGGAACACCGACAAGCGGTACCTCGCCGGGCTGGCCGCCGCCGGCGTACCGGTGGTACCCACCCGCTACCTCGAACCGGGCACCGAGCCATGGCAGCCGCCGGAGCACGGCGAGTACGTGCTCAAGCCGGCGGTGAGCGCGGGCAGCCGGGACACCGGCCGGTACGACCTCGCCGAGCCGGAGCAGCGCGCGCTGGCCGTGGCACACGCGCAGCGGCTACGCGGCGCTGGCGCCACCGTCATGGTCCAGCCGTACCTGCGCGCCGTGGACGCCGACGGGGAGACCGCGCTCATGTTCTTCCGCGGCGGGTACAGCCACGCGATCCGCAAGGCGGCCCTGCTCGCGGGCCCGTACCGCGGGCTCGACGCGCTGTTCAAGGCGGAGGACATCACGCCCCGCGACGCGGACCCGGCGCAGCTCTCGGTCGCCGAGCGCGCGCTGGCCGCCGTGCCCGGGGTACGCCCGGCCGATCTGCTGTACGCCCGCGTCGACCTGATCCCCGGCGCGGACGGGCAGCCGCTCCTGGTCGAGCTGGAGCTGGCCGAGCCGTCGCTATTCCTCGACCAGGCGCCCGGGTCCGCCGACCGGTTCGCGGACGCGATCGCCGCCCACGTCGCCCGCTGACCGCCCCGCCGGCACGGGACCGGCGTGCGCCGCGCCGGCGGGCAACGGAGCGGACAGCGCCGGGAACAGCGCCAGGGTGGCCACCCACACC